>PCSL01000086.1:2526-6610 GCA_002772325.1 Chloroflexi bacterium CG23_combo_of_CG06-09_8_20_14_all_45_10 | reverse complement strand
AGGGTGAAGGCGTCCTATGGGGACAGGCCGACCAGGCAAAGTAACATCTAGCCCTTCACGCTCTAAGGAAGTAGCCAGATGGATTTCTTCGAGAAACTTTTTCTTTTCAACTAGGCCCGATTCTAAAGCTCTCTTGATTTCATTAGCTTGGGCGCCTACTTTTTTTCGCTCCTCTAGAGGTAGGGTAGCCAAAGAACGCAAAATTTGAGTTAACTTGCTTTTCTTGCCCAACTGGTGAATTCGCCATGACTCGAGTTCCTCAAGTTCGCTAACTTGGTTTAATTCACTAAGAGCCTCTCGGCGAAGTTCCTCAAGTTGCTTGAGCATTTGTGTTTTCAGATGAAACAGAAGCCATTAATTTAGCCAAGCCTTCAGGATCCTTAACCGCCATCTCAGCTAGCATCTTGCGGTTTATTTCCCTGTTTGATTTCTTTAAGCTAGCCATAAACTGACTGTAGGAGAGCCCTTGAGCTCGTGCAGCGGCATTGATGCGAGCGATCCATAATCTCCTGAAATCGCCTTTTCGCTCCCGACGGTGGCAATAGGCATAATCTAAGCCATGGAGCATAGACTCATGAGCTGAGCGATATAAGGCGTGCCTGGCACCAGAATGTCCCTTCGTTAATTCAAGTACCTTTTTATGGCGTCTGTGAGTAACCTTTCCGCTTTTAGCTCGTGGCAAAATCATCCTCCCTTAGCTTTATTTTCGGAAGTCGCCTTTTTCTCCTTAGTAATAGAATAAGCTACTATACTAAAATTAAAAGTTAAAAATCAAAGTTCAAAATGACAGCTAAACTAAAATCTAAAATTAAAAATTTTGCATTTTGCATTTTTATTTTTTATCTTTCCTAAGAGCCATGCCTATACCGGTTACTATGGAGCCTGCAAGCAATAATCCCCAACCAGGATAGGCCGAGGGTTGCTTCGGCTGATATAGTCCCTTCTCTATTAAAGCCTTATCCCTTAGGTTCAGTCCAAATTGCCGATAAAGGTATCCCACAGCCAAAGACTATTGCCACAACAGGAATCACAATATTTGCATCCATTTTCTATGCCCCCTTTATACTATTTATAAGGCAAAAGTCTTCCTACTCGCTTTTTATCTGCCGAAGAGACTGACACAAGCTCGTCATAAAGACGCTTGGTTCGAGGAGCTTTTTTCCGTCTTAAGTGGCTTTTGCCACACTTAGTCCGCATGAGCTTGCCGCTACCTGTTATGTGAAAGCGCCCCTTCACTCCTTTATGAGTCTTAAGTTTTGGCATCTAATTTCACCACCGTAGATTTTTTCGCCGGAGAAGGCAAAAGGATTAAAGCTATATGCCTTTCATCCTTAACAAGATGGTCGCTTGCTACTGCTTCTTCTTTTAAGGCTTCGGCCACCCTCCGTAGCACCTTCCAACCTAATTCTGGATAAATAACCTCACGTCCTCTAAATCTCACCGATACCCTTACTTTACTACCTTCCTCCAGCAATTTTCTTATTGTTCTAATCTTCGCTTGTACATCATGTTCCTCAATTTTTGGTCTAAAACGAACTTCTCTAAGCAAGCCAATTTTTTGACTCCTTTTTTCTTTCCGTTCTTTTTTCGACTGTTCATATTTATACTTTCCATAATCAAGAAGCCGACATACCGGTGGAATGACCGTTGGTGATACTTCAACTAAATCAAGACCATGTTCTCGAGCAACCTGCAATGCTTGCGGCAGAGGTAGTATGCCCAGTTGTTCTCCTTCCTCTCCTATAAGTCGAACTTCTTTGACCCTAATTTGCCTATTAATCCGTAACTGTTTAACTATATCTTTTCCCCCTCCTAAAGTAATTTAGCACTTAGCCTCTATATCTCTTCTTATCTTTGCCTTGACCTGTGAAATAGTTTGCGAGCCTATGTCCTCACCACTCCTCAAGCGAAGCGACACATTGGACGAAGCTACCTCATTATCACCAACTATAATCATGTATGGTATCTTATTTAGTTGGGCTTCCCTTATTTTCAAGTTCATTCTCTCTGAGCGGTCGTCAACCTGAGTGCGAATGCCCTCTTCTTCAAGCTCATTTCCCACTTGGTGCGTATAATCAATATGACGATCCGCTATAGGAATTATTACAGCTTGAACTGGTGATAGCCACACAGGAAAAGCACCACCATAATGCTCAATAAGACAAGCTAAAAAGCGCTCCATGCTTCCTAAAACAGTGCGATGTATCATTGTTACATTGTGTTCTAAGCCATCAGCACCAATGTAACAAACATTAAATCGTTGTGGCAAATTGAAATCGACCTGAATGGTAGGGCCTTGCCAAGCATGTCCTAAAGCATCTCTAAGTTTAATATCAATCTTAGGTCCGTAAAAAACTCCTTCGCCAGGATCCAGTTTGTAGGGCAATTTAAGTTTTTCTAAGACCCGTTTTAAAGATTCTGTAGCTCCCTCCCACATTTCAATAGTCCCAGCATATTTCTCCGGGCGTGTGGATAATAGCAATTCATAATCACCAAAACCGAAAGTGGATATCATAAACTTTGCTAGTTCTACCACTCCCATTACTTCTGCTTCAGTTTGGTCAGGGCGGCAGAAAATGTGAGCATCATCTTGAGTGAATCCCCTTACTCTAGCTAAGCCATGTAGCACCCCGGTGCGCTCATACCTATATACCGTGCCTAATTCGGCATACCTCAGAGGTAAATCGCGATAGCTACGCAGTTGACTTTTATAAATCATGATATGCCCCAAGCAATTCATCGGCTTTATTATGTATTGTTGCCCTTCTACTTCCATTGGTGGATATAAGTAATCCCGATAAAATTCCCAGTGCCCGCTGGTTTTCCACAAATCTAACTTGGCAATATGAGGAGTATAGACAATATCATAGCCTTGCTTAATATGTTCCGCCTTCCAAAAATCCTCAATAATTTGCCGAATTAAAGCACCTTTAGGGTGCCAACAAATTAAACCAGGGCCAATTTCCTCGTGAATACTGAAAAGATCGAGTTCTTTGCCTAGCTTCCTATGGTCTCGTTTAGCAGCTTCAGCCTGGCGCAATAAATAATCCTCAAGCTCCGCTTGGCTATCAAAAGCTACACCATAAATTCTCTGCAACATGGGTTGTCTCTCATCGCCACGCCAATATGCTCCGGCGATATGAGTAAGCTTAAACGCTTTCACTTCCCCTGTAGAAGCTATATGGGGGCCACGGCATAAATCGGTAAAAGAACCTTGCTTATAGATAGCTACTATAGCATCGGGGAGTTCATTAATAAGCTCCAGTTTATAAGGTTGGGTGGCAAAAAGGAGACGTGCTTTCTCCTTGCTTACTTCCTCTCTGATGAAAGGCAAATCAGCATCAATAATCTCCTTCATTTTGCTTTCAATTATGGGCAGGTCTTCTTGTGTTAACGGACGTGGTAGCTCAAAATCATAATAAAAACCATTCTCAATAGCTGGACCAATGCCAAATTTGGCCTCAGGGAAAAGGGATTGCACTGCCTCAGCCATGATGTGAGCAGCAGAGTGACGCATCCTTTCCAATCTCTCTTCTCTGTTCATTATTATTAAGCTCTTACCCTGTAACTAAATAAAAAGGCTCACGCCTAAAATGAGAGATTTTATAAAATTGAATCCCATTGGAAATTTAAGACGTGACACAAGCTGTTAGCTTTTACCTTCCGATGTTTTAGCCCTTTTTATCAGCATCCACTAATCAATTGAGAAGAAATGCTCCCCACTACAAAATAACTAACCCCCTAATTCACTCTCATATATTTATATTATCATGTTTGCCAAATATGGGCGATACTGGATTTGAACCAGTGACCTCTGCGATGTCAACGCAGCACTCTAACCGCTGAGCTAACCGCCCCTTTTGACCGATTGTAGCAGACATATATAGGAAAGGTCAAATCTTCACATAGACAGTCATTTTGTAACACCTGCCATTCTGCGTTTTTCCCTCCCTACGGAGTTTACCCTTGGTGTGATTCTTCGGTCGCTTCTCTCCCTCAGAATGACAGGAAAGCGAAGGGCTCAGAGCTTCACCTCAGGATGATAAAATAAACGATCTTCAAGATGGCGAGAATTATAGTACGT
>PCSL01000086.1:0-2516 GCA_002772325.1 Chloroflexi bacterium CG23_combo_of_CG06-09_8_20_14_all_45_10 | reverse complement strand
AGTTACCCTTGCCACATAATATGGGCTAAGATGATTGAGAAGGCTTTTGAAATCACTGATCATACTGCTGACGTAGGCATTATTGCTTATGGAGCTGATATTAAGCAGCTCTTTTCCAATGCTGCTTTAGCCTTGTTTAGCTTGATCACTGAGCCCGGGAGCATTAATGAGAAATTGCGACGCCACGTAGAGATAATTAGTGAAGATAAAGATAGCTTGCTAGTAGAATGGCTTAATGAGCTTATTTACCTCTTTGATGCTGAGCATGTTTTGTTTAAGAGGTTCGACATCGAGAGTTTGACTAATAACCAGCTTAAAGCTACCTGCTATGGGGAAGATTTTGACCCTCTAAAACATAAGATAAAGACAGAAGTAAAAGCAGCTACATACCATATGTTAAAGATAAACAGGAATAACCGCGGTTATGAAGTGCAAATAATCTTTGATGTTTAAGGAGTTAAGGCATGCCACAATGGCAAGGACAACTTGTTAAGATAGACGACTATCATTGGGAAATTCCTCAGAGCTACAAAGATGGCATGAGAGTTCCCGGTTTAATCTATGCTAGTAAAGAGATGCTGGAATCCATACGTGAGGAACAAACACCAGAGCAAGTCGCCAATGTTGCCTTTCTTCCTGGCATAGTTAAATTCTCCTTTGCTATGCCAGATATCCACTGGGGCTATGGCTTCCCTATAGGTGGAGTGGCTGCCATGAGTGTTAAGGACGGCGTAATTTCCCCAGGCGGAGTAGGTTATGACATAAACTGCGGGGTAAGGTTGTTACGTACCAACCTCAGCGAAGCTGAAGTAAGGCTTAAGATCGACCAGCTCATTAAGGAATTATTTGCTAATGTGCCCTCTGGTTTAGGCTCCGAAGGAAAGATAACAGTAAGCCGAAAAGAGATGGGTGAATTGATGGTTGAAGGGGCTCGCTGGGCAGTAAAGCATGGCTTTGGCTCTGAGGAAGACTTAGATGCCACTGAAGAGGGTGGATGCCTGAGGGGAGCTGATCCAAGTAAGGTAAGCGATAAGGCGCTAAAGCGGGGCATGCCTCAAGCGGGTACATTAGGCTCCGGAAATCATTTCCTCGAGGTTCAGGTAGTGAGGGAGATCTTTGAACCCAAGATAGCTAGCGTCATGGGTATTAACGAAATAGGCCAAGTATTGGTTCTCATTCACACCGGCTCTCGAGGCTTCGGCCATCAGGTATGCACTGACCATCTAAGGGTGATGGAAGAGGCGGTATCAAAGTATGGCATAAAACTTCCTGATCGTCAGCTTGCTTGTGTCCCCATAGAATCGAAGGAAGGTAGAGACTATTTAGCTGCCATGGCATGTGCTGCCAATTATGCCTGGTGTAACCGACAATGCATCGTTCACTGGGTTAGGGGAAGTTTTTCTAAAGTATTCGGTAAAGGTCCTGAGGAACTTGGCATGAAGCAGATTTACGATGTTGCCCACAACATCGCCAAAATAGAGGAACATATGGTGGATGGTCAGAAACTTAAGGTTTGTGTGCATCGTAAAGGCGCCACTAGAGCTTTTCCACCCAACCATAAGGATATTCCTCAGAAGTACAAGGAGATAGGGCAGCCTGTACTTATCCCAGGAGATATGGGGCGTTGCTCTTTCATTGCTGTGGGCACCCAGAAGGCTATGGAGGAAAGCTTTGGCTCTACCTGTCATGGTGCTGGTAGAGTATTATCACGCCACGCCGCTATGCGAAGCTTGAGAGGTAAGGATGTGGCTCAAGATTTGAAGAGGAGGGGTATCACTATTAAGACAGGGAACATACCCTCCCTAGCTGAGGAAGCATCTCAGGCTTATAAAGATGTCACTGAAGTGATAGAGGTCTGCCATCAAGCCGGCATTTCTAAGAAAGTAGCCATGGCCGTTCCCATAGGCGTTATTAAAGGCTAGAGCAACATGTCATTGCGAGCGAAGCGAAGCAATCCCCAGCTTGTAATAAAGCTTCCACTTCCTCAGCTAAAAGGTAAGATGTCGCTGGAAGAAGCTATAGCTAGCCGTAGATCAGTTCGAAAATATCGCTCGGAGCCATTAACACCTTCTCAGCTATCTCAGATTCTCTGGTCAGCTCAGGGTATTACCGGGGCCGGGAGACTTAGAGCAGCACCCAGCGCTGGAGCTACATATCCCCTGGAGATTTTTGCTTTTATTGGCAAACAAGCCATAGAAGGGCTACAACCTGGCATTTATCACTATGATGTAGGTAATCATTCACTGGTTTTACATCAGCAGGGGGATTTGAGGAAAGAGCTAGCTAGGACAGCTCTGGACCAGGGATTCATTGCCAGTGCCCCACTGGATATTGTTATCTGTGCCCTTTATCCCAGGACTTCCTACAGATATGGCCGGCGCGGGGAAAGATATGTTCACATGGAAGTGGGGCATGTAGGGGAAAATATCCACCTCCAGGCGGTAGCTCTGGGCTTGGCTACAGTGGAGGTTGGCGCCTTCGATGATGAGGAAGTAAGGAAAGTTCTAGGAGTGGAA
>PCSL01000096.1:11270-14341 GCA_002772325.1 Chloroflexi bacterium CG23_combo_of_CG06-09_8_20_14_all_45_10 | reverse complement strand
AAGGGGATAATTGCAAGTTACATAGTTAGGGCAAAACAGCCATTGCAGACTGTCTCGAAGACTTTGAAAACCTACGTGAGAAGAGGTTACGTGAGTAGGGAACAGCTCAATGATATTCTAAGCGTGGTTGAAATCGAGACAGTCAGGCCGTTTAGAGATCGAGCTAGGCTTGCCCGATATAATGAGTTAAGAAGAGAACTAGGTTTTTAGAGTATGTCTTGCTTCACTCTTGAATAACTTCGCTAGTTATAGAATGTAATTTCCCCCTGTAGGCCAAGACGTTGTAAAGGAGAATAAATTATGGAGTTAGCCTTAAAAGAATTAGAGGAAAAAGGGAGGGCTGCCAAGGCAGCTTCAAAAAAGCTTGCCTTTCTTTCCACGGAAATTAAGAATAAGGCTTTGCTCAATGTTGCTGAAGCTCTTATTGATAAGCAAAGTGAAATCTTAGCTGCTAACAGAATTGATTACGAGGAGGCTAAAGCTTCAGGGATGAGTGAGGCTATGCTTGATAGGCTTATGTTATCGCCGAGCCGTTTGGAAGCTATATCCCAGGATGTAGAGACGGTGGCTGCCTTACCTGACCCAGTGGGCGAGATATTTGAAATGCGTACTCTGCCCAATGGTTTACAGATAGGTAAGAAGCGAGTCCCCTTAGGGGTTATCGGAGCGATATATGAAAGCCGCCCCAATGTAACTATCGACATCTCAAGTCTGTGTCTTAAATCGGGCAATGCTGTTATTCTTCGTGGTGGTAAGGAAGCTATAAACTCCAACAGTGCGTTAGCTAAAGTAGCTCAGCAGGCTTGCCTGAATGCTGGTGTGCCTGAGGGAGCAATTCAATTCATCGAATCTACAGAGCGGGCTTTGGTCAACCATATGCTCCAGATGAAAGGGGTGATTGACTTAATAATTCCTCGTGGCGGCCCGGAATTGATAAAGCTTATCTCGGAAAATGCTGCTATGCCAGTGATCACCGGTGGAGTGGGTGTTTGCCATACCTACGTGGATAAAAGTGCTGACCTGGGTAAAGCTGTAGCCATTGCCTATAATGCCAAAGTTCAGCGTCCCACTGTGTGCAATGCTTTAGATTGCCTTTTAGTCCACAGTCAAGTTGCTCAAACTTATCTACCTTCCATTGCCCAAGAGTGGGCCAAGGCTGGAGTGGAAATGCATTGCGATGAGCAAGCTCTGGACATCCTTAAGCCCGTCTCTTCTTTAAAATTAGTCCCGGCAGTGGATGGGGATTGGGGAAAGGAATTTTTGTCCTTAACTGCAGCTATCAAGATGGTTGATTCCCTGGACGAAGCTCTGGAGCACATTGAGAAATACGGCTCAGGGCATTCTGAAGCTATTGTCACCGAAGATTATTCCACAGCGATGAGATTCCTGAATGAGGTGGATGCTGCTTGTGTTTATGCCAATGCCAGCACCCGCTTTACCGATGGTGGGCAATTTGGATTAGGCGCTGAGATAGGCATAAGCACCCAGAAATTTCATGCTCGTGGTCCTATGGGGCTTAAAGAGCTCACCAGCTACAAGTGGATTATCTATGGCAGTGGTCAGGTTCGCCCTTAGGAGGCGTGCTATCAGTATCCTGACCTTTTTCCAGTCATGCTTTCTATCTCAACTTTGATGATTGCAACCTTATTAACTTCATTTACTGGATATTCGTATGAATCGTCTGAGTAGTGTCCCACGATAATATTCAATGCCTTTCTTTTCTCCTCTAGCTCGCCAAGGAAAAAAGCTTTCCCGAAACCGATAACGCTATAATATTTCATATTCCAGCTACAAGGGTCTTCTGGTTTTTTTACTAGTTCACAATCAATATCCAACTCAAAGCAGACATTGTTGTTTTGTTTAATAATGTCAATTTTCCTGCCTTCGGGGGCGGAATGAAAATACAAACAATTATCTTTATAACCAAAGCTAAGAGGGACAATATAGGGAACATTGTTTTCAGATAAAGCAATTCTGCAAACAGTGGCCCTTTTTATTATAGATTCTATTACCTCCTTATCTTTAATTTCTTTATCTTTTCTCCTCACTTTTACTCACCTCTGCTTGGTGTGTTTCCATATAGCGGCCAATAAAAGAACTCACAACCCACCCGCTTCACTCACTATGAAATATTACTACTTTCTTAAGGTAAAGCTCTTAGCGTTTCCTTCTGAACTTTGAATAGTTTTTCTATTCCCTGCTGGGCCAGAGAAAGTAGTGAATCAGCGACTTCTTTGGAGAAGGATTTGCCTTCGGCAGTTGCCTGAATTTCTACAAACTCATTTTTGTCGGTCATGACCACATTGAAATCAACCTCTGCTCGATAGTCCTCTTCGTAGCAAAGATCGAGCAGCATATCGCCGTCTACAATGCCAACACTGGTGGCAGCTACCATTCTATGTAATGGCATAAATGGCAAACTGCCCTGCTTTCTGAGATTGTGGAAGGCTTGATATAAAGCGACATACCCCCCAGTGATAGCTGCTGTTCTGGTGCCACCATCTGCCTGAAGCACATCACAATCCACAATGAGGGTTCTCTCCCCCAGGGCAGCTAGGTTAGTTGCTGCCCTTAGGCTGCGACCAACAAGTCGCTGAATCTCCTGGTTTCTTCCTCCTGTCTGACCACGTGATGTGCGTGTCAGGGTGGAGCGGGGCAGCATAGCATATTCAGCGGTAACCCAGCCCTGGCCACTGCCTTTAAGGAAGTTGGGCACCCTTTCCTCCATGCTCACGGAGCACAGCACCCTTGTCTTCCCCAATTCAATTAAAGCTGAACCTTCGGCAAAGCTCTGATAGCCCAGTGTTACGCGCACCGGACGAAGCTCATTATCAGCTCGAGCATCTATTCTTGCCATAAAAGTGTTTTGCCACTAAAATACATGTTTAATATCGTTCACCTTGCTGTCATTCTGAGTCCTTCACCTCTTGTCATTCTGAGGGAGAGAAGCGAGTCCTGAACGAAGTGAAGGAACTTAAGCTCCTTCGTTTCACTCAGGATAAACTCCGAATCTCGCCCAGGGTAAACTCCGCGAAGAATCTCTGAGACCCTTCGCTTTGCTCAGGGTGACA
>PCSL01000096.1:11026-11250 GCA_002772325.1 Chloroflexi bacterium CG23_combo_of_CG06-09_8_20_14_all_45_10 | reverse complement strand
ACTTGATATACTAAACAAAGTTAGTTAAGATGTAAAGTTAAATCTTAGGAGGATGTAAAGGATGAACAAATCCAAGCTAGCTTGTCTTATGGCCTGTCTTATTCTGTGTCTGGCAACATCTGGCGGACTGATTACCCAAGCAGTAGTTGGGGCTCAACCGGAGGAAGAAACTCCACCTCCGGAGGAAACACTAGAGCTTAGTAGTAAGTATCCGGTGCTATCTG
>PCSL01000096.1:0-11009 GCA_002772325.1 Chloroflexi bacterium CG23_combo_of_CG06-09_8_20_14_all_45_10 | reverse complement strand
ACTTGACGCGCCGCCAGGCTGGCTAGCAGTGATACAAAAAGGGAAATATGACGCGGAAAGAATATCAGCTGTTAGTCTTACCCGAGCCTTGCGTGAAACGGTTTTAGTTGTGGCTATAGCACCACCCTGGGCACCGCCAGAACCAGGGGAATATGCTATACGGTTAGAGGCTGTAGAAAGGGAAAAAGGAGAGCCGAGGAATAGTATTGACCTTGTGGCTAAAATCACTGCCAGCTATGCTTTTACAGCGGCAACAACTAGCGGGCGGCTCAATATTAAGGCCACTGCCGGGAAGGAGAGCCGCTTCTCTATCATTATCACCAATACCGGAACAGATACCTTGGGCAAAATAACTTTCTCCTCGAGCAAACCAAGTGGAATTGGCGGTGAAGAATGGCGCGTAACCTTTGAGCCAGATAAGATAGAGTCTCTTTCACCATGGGATGAGCAAGAGGTTGAGGTTACCATAAAGCCACCAGCCAAGACCATAGCCGGGGACTACATGACTACCTTGACATTTGACAGCGACCCCAAACCTTCAACGGCACTTCCTAAGTTAGATATCAGGGTAACAGTAGGGACGCCTACTAAATGGGGGTGGATAGGAGCCGGCATTGTAGTTGCTGTGATAGCTGGCTTAGTAATAGGGTTCAGGCAGTTGGGCAGAAGATAAAAAATGGAGCAAATTGTTGAGACGAAGGACTTAACTAAAACCTATAATGGCTTTACCGCTGTAGATAGGCTCAACCTTACTATAATGGAAGGGGAAATTTTCGGCTTTCTCGGCCCTAATGGTGCCGGCAAAACAACAACTTTATTAATGCTCTTGGGGCTTACTGAGCCCAGCTCAGGGACAGTACAAGTTTGTGGCTATAACCCCACCAGGGAGCCCTTAAAGGTAAAGAGCATCGTTGGTTATCTGCCAGAAAAGGTCGGTTTTTATGAAGACTTAACCGCAAGGCAAAACTTGGGCTACACGGCGGAGTTAAACAATTTACCCAGAAGGGAGGCGGCGGAAAGGATAAGCGAGCTTTTAGCTACAGTGGGCTTGTCTCAGGTAGCAGACCAGGAAGTTAGCACGTTCTCCCGGGGGATGAAGCAGAGGTTAGGTATAGCGGACATATGGGTCAAAAAGCCAAAGCTTGCCTTTCTTGATGAACCTACCTCTGGCATAGACCCTGAAGGCATTGACGATGTCCTTAAGCTTATAGTAAGTATGGCTAAGAAAGGAATAACCGTTGTTTTCTGCTCTCATCAACTGCACCAGGTTCAGGAAATATGTACTCGAGTGGGAATTTTAGCCAAGGGACATCTGGTAGCTGAAGGAGAGATAGACCGTCTGGGAAGGCGAACCATAGGTGGAGGACGATATCGCATTGAGGCCCAGGTAGCCCAGTTGAACCCAAAACTTATTGATTCCATAAAACAGGTCAAAGGGGTAATAGAGGTGCAAGGTTCTGGCAACTCGCTGCTTATTAGCTGTGGTAAGGATTTGAGGGGGCAGATAGCCAAAACAATTGTTGATAGTGGCAGTCTATTGCTCGGGATGAAGATAGAAGAGTATAGCCTGGAAAGAATTTATAAAAAATACTCTAAGGAGGCTTAGCTATGTATGCTGTCTTTCGCAAGGAGCTAGCTGACCACCTGAGCAGTAAGAGATTCGGTATCCTCTTCATTTTAGTTTTATTGGCGGCAATGTTTGCCACTTATCTAGCTATTAATAATATAAGGGGAGTTGTAAACCCGACTACTGAATTTGTCTTCCTAAAAATCTTTACTACCTCGGGTGAGACGCTGCCATCTTTTCTTTTCTTCCTCTCTTTATTCATTCCCATTATAGGCATAGCCCTTGGCTTTGATGCTATAAACAGCGAGCGGACCAGTGGCAACCTGAGCCGACTTTTATCCCAGCCAATCTACCGAGATTCGCTGATCAATGGCAAGTTTCTGGCTGGATTAGCTGTCCTGGGCATTATGATAGCGAGCGTAATTGCCCTTGTTGCTGGATTGGGGCTCCGCATCGTTGGTGTGCCACCGAACTCAGAAGAAGTTCTGAGGCTTATGGCCTTTGTCCTGATAAGCATAATTTACGGGGCATTCTGGATGGCGTTAGCCGTTCTTTTCTCGGTTTTCTTCGACCGAACAGCTACCTCTATGTTAGCTTCCATAGCATTATGGATATTCTTTTTTTTCTTTATGTCTATGATTGCTGGGGCCATTGCTGATGCCCGAGTCCCGATCGACCAAAATTCTAGCCTTGAAATGGTAACTAAAAACTTTGAAATTCAAGGGATGATCGGGCGTATTTCCCCCTGTACCCTCTATGGGGAAGCTACCAGTGCTTTATTGACTCCCGAACTCGGTAGCCTAAATCCGGCGCTAATGTGGATAAGCACCCTCACTGCTGGAAGGATGTTAACACCTCTTCCTTTCAGCCAGAGTCTTTTACTTGTCTGGCCTCAGGTAGTAAGCATAATTGCCTTAGCGGCTATATGCTTCGCTGTCTCCTACATAAGGTTTATGAGGCGAGAGATAAGGTCAATATAGGATTGTTTGAGGTCTTCTTCCTCTAATCGCTATCTATTCCTATGTTAATCTTGGCTATACTTTATCGTCTTTCTATATTTACCCATAGCCTTTCCCCATCGGTAATAAACTCGATAGTGCCATTGGCATCTGTCCGATAGACTTTTTCCTCGCCTAACCTATCAATTAGCCTCTCTACCACTTCAGGGCTGGGGTGCCCAAAGGGATTATTTGCCCCAACCGAAATTACAGCTATTTGGGGGTCAACTACAGCCAGGAACTGTGAAGAGGTAGATGTCTTGCTGCCGTGATGGGCGACCTTCAGCACAGTGCTTCTTAAATTGGCTCGCTGCCTGATAAGCTCAAATTCAGCTTCCTCTCTGATATCGGCGGTAAGTAGAAAGCTAACCTTGTCCCAACTCAGTCGAAGCACCATTCCGTTGTTATCAACATCATGGCTCGTTCCCTGAAGCAATTTTGTTGGCGGGTTAAGCACCTCTATTTTGATTCCCCAGCCCAAGTCAATCTCTTGCCCCGCTCTGGCTGTGTTATGTTTGATTTGCTTATCTTCCACAAGTTTAAGCCACTCCTGATAAATAGAGGAATTATAAGACACCGCCGGCTCAAGCACCTGTTTTACTTTGTACCTCTGAAGTATCTCCACCAGGCCAGTGATATGGTCAGCTTGAGGCTGAGTGGATATCATAAGGTCTATCGTTCTATCCCAGAAGGGAAGCTTCTTACTTAGTTCCAAATTTATCTTCTGGGGATCAGGTCCGCCATCAATAAGTATATTTTGGTGATTAGGTGTTTGAATCAAGATAGCATCGCCTTGACCGACGTCAAGGAAACTTACGTGAAGCTTGTCATCTGGCATGGTGAGGGTTAGCGACCAGACCAGGATGGCAATTATCAAAAGAGGAGGTATGAGCCACTTTTTAGGAAAGCGTGACCAAGCCATTTTCCTCCTTTTATTTTCTATGGCTAACGAGTGCCATAGCTATTGCGAGGACAACATAATATCCCCATACCAACCAAGTGGGGACAGTAGTCACCTGAAAATATGAGAAGGGCAAAACATCAAAGCCTTGAACTACCAAAAGCAAATAGCTGAGGAAGAGCCAGGCCAGCCAGCCAAGTATTTGAGCCACAATGGGAATGAAGAGTCCGGTGAAGGCGACCAGCGCTGAGGTGGTGATAATAGCAGGCAGAGCGGGCAGGGAGAAAAAGTTTGCTGGCAAGGCGACCGAAGAGACAACGCCGAAGTTGTAAGCTATAAGTGGCCAGACTGCTACAATGGCTGCTAAGGTTACGGCGAAGCCAGCAGTTACCATATTACCTGCGGCTGCTATTGCCTCTTTGTCTCCAAAAATAGCAGTAATGCTTTTCCTTCCCCATGTCTGGAAATAGGGATAGAGGAGAATAAGCCCTGTCATTGCTAAAAAGCTGAGTTGAAAGGAGACGCTCCATAAAATCTGGGGCTTAATTCCCACCATCACTGCCGCGGCAAAGGCCAGGGCGGTGATGGCACTTCGCTGCCTTCCTAAAAATTCGGCCATCAAAAATAAGCTCCCCATAATCGCTGCCCGAATTACTGGCGGATGCATCCCTGTAAGCAAGGCATAAAGCCATGTAATCACGAGAGCTAGCCAAATATATATGGAGCGCTGCCTGCCAAAAAGCAAGATGCCAAAGCTAAAAATCATGCCAATGACGATGCTGATGTGCAAACCAGAAATAGCTAATAAGTGTGCTGTCCCAGTCCGAGAAAAGGCTTGATTAAGGGAATCAGGTATGTGGCTCCTTATGCCCAGCAAAATACCTTGAGCTAGTGAGCCTTGCGGTTCAGGCAAGGCTCTGGTCAAGGAGTTAGAAAGGCTTTCCCTAATGGAATAAAGCCACTGCAAAGGCCTAAAGCCTTTGCCTCTATCGAGGACTTCTATTTCGGGGTAATAAATAACAGAGTAAATTCCTTGCTGAGCTAGATAGCTTTTATAATCGAAGTCATTAAATGGAACTGGTGTCTCTAATTCTCCTGTTACTCGAAGCACATCACCATAATGATAAGCTGGATATTTGGGCACTTGTATTAAAGCAGACCCTGATACCTTTTCTCTTGCGCCATCTATGTTTATTTCATTGGCTGAAAACGTTAGCAGGCAAGATTTGCTTCTGACGTCGGGCTCGTCTGCCACCATGCCTTGAATTTCTGCTGTTCCTTCATCGTTATAGAAGCAAAGAGAATGCTCATCTATTTGAGGCAAGCTTGACGAGAAGCGTAAGCTGCCGCCGAAGAAAGCTAGCAGGCATAATCCAGTCACTATCAAGGTTTTCTTGCTGTTAGGGAAAAGAGGCATAAATAAGAAAGGGAGAAGTCCAGAGAAGATGGCAATAAGTGGCAAGCCGACTTTGGAACCCAAAAATATGCCAGCTACCCAGGCACAGCTAATATATAGCAACCACATAAGATAACTTTCTAATCTGAAACTGTCACACAGCCAGGCGCTGTCAAGAGCAAGCCAATAACAGCAGGAGCGGGTACCCCATAGAGCCATTTGTATTTTTCATTACATACCTCCTGTTGTTACTAGACAGTTTATCAGTTTGCGTTGTATCAAGGGTAGCTCTAATTAGCTTGGTTATGATAAAATGTGGGTATATTGAAGATTGAGTAAGGAGCATATCGTTAAGCTAAAGACCAAGAGAGGAGTAAATGCGATAAATGGTTTATCGGGATATAATCCTATTGAGATTATTGACCCGGCAATGCTTTGAGGAGGTGCTCAGATGTCATACTTTAGCGAATTCTACCAGATAGAGGTTCGAGAAAATATTGCTAAAGAATTTACAAATTTCAAAGGTGAAGTAGATGATATGATGGCCGGTCTTCATGAGATTAGGGTTAGATTAGCAGAAAAGGAATTCGATTTAAAAGAATTGGAAGCGAGGAAAAAGGAGAGCAAAAGGGGGAAGCAGAACTTCGCCTAACGCGGCATAAAAACACCTTGCTCCAACCATTATACCCTATATAGAAATCATGACACCTGCGGAATTGGTAACTGTTCACTTTGGTGTCATTCTGAGGGAGCGTAGCGACCGAAGAATCTTGGAGACCCTTCGCTTCGCTCAGGGTGACAGAGGGAGTGGGGGAACGTTTAGCGGAATTGTTGTAGGAGGTGAAATTGTGAGTAAGATCGAAAAGCAAGATATCGAGGAAATAAGAAAGGTGATAGAAGAGGAGTTTCCAAATGACCCAGCTTTACAGCACGTCCATATTGCGAGAAAAATTATTGCTCAAGAAGCCGGACTCGAAGGATTGCGTTTCCTTGAATATATCAAATCACCGGGCAAACAGATTGAGGATGCTGAATAAAGGCACGGCGTATAATAGGGTGTACAACAACTCAGATTCTGCAAGCGCTACAATTACGATTACTTGGACAACTGCGTCTACACCAAATGATTAACACCTTGTTCTTTCAAGCTCTGCGGTGCCTCTAAGATCGAAAAATTAGCCTCCAATGTTGTGGAGATATATCCTTCTTAAATTGCTTAAGACAATTCTTGAGTTGCGCAAAACAATCAGGCGGGAGCGAATTTACGATGCGAATCTTCTTGGATAGAGAACCTTGCAGCAATTCTACCGTGGGGATTTCAATGATTTGTGGCAGTTGAATATATGTATCAAGCTCAAAACACCCTCCCCACTCAGCAGGTACAAGGAATACCCTCCTTGATGGATTACAGCCTTTTTTAGCGCCTGGATACCGTGCTGATTGAGATGTGGTCTTCAAAACAAGGCATGGTGTATTGATAGCTGCTATATTCAGAACGACAAAGAGTTTATCTCTTTTGGAAGCATCTTCAAACGCATAATCTTTGTAAAGTAGGATTTCCCCACGTTGTGGCATTGTATTGACATCACGTTACTCAGTAGGCTCAAGATGGAAGTTACTCAGGGCTTCAAAGTGCTCTTTAAGTGATTCTCTTGCTTCTCCTAAATCAACTTCTGATTTTTCATCGATAGCGAGAAGATAGTCTATGAGCTGTCTCGTACCTTTTTCTTTGACTGTGATATCCCAAGGTTGCTTTGGCAAGTGAGAAACCTCTGATATCTCTTGAGCTTTAGCTTCTTTAAACACGAAAGCCAAATTCGTCAAGATTTCCAGTTCTCGAGGTGTAAAAATAGAGAGGTCTGGGTCTACTCTAGCCCGAAATATGACCTCTTTAAACGTTGGGTCAAGTTCGTCAGTCCGTGGTATCAGCGCTAATTTGCCTCTAAAGTCTTCAGGCACATCGCCGTCTTTAACCTCTAACCAGAAATCCTTCGGCAAAGGACCGCTCTCAAATGCGTAATATTTCAGTCCTATACAGGGATACCCCATTTGTTTAAAGTGCACAAAATCAAGGAAGTAAAGAAGCTTTGAAATTTTGGTCATATTCGCATGTTTAGTTTCTTTGGCAAAAAACAACATAGCATTAAGTAACTTCTTCCGGTAAATATTGGATTCCATGGTTAACCTCCTTGCTGGCTGAAATAGCAGAAAATCATGTGCTACGTGTCCCAATTATATCGCACATCCCCACCATTTTTGTAAATTATTTACATAATATTATGCACTTCCCTAATATAGAGCAAACACATAAGATAGCTCTCAACCCAATGTGAGATGCGAAAGAGCACTAATTTCTTGTTACAGATAGTTTATCAGTTTGCGTTGCATCAAGGGTAGCTCTAATTAGCTTGGTTATGATAAAATGTGGGTATATTGGAGATTGAGCAAGGCTTGGAATACTAATCACTATTGCAAAAGGGGGATAATATGCAGGTAGATTGGGAAGATTATATTGTGAGCACACCTGATGTGCTTCGAGGTAAGCCGCGAATTAAAGGGACTAGAATCCCAGTTAGCCTTATACTTGGATATTTGGCCGCGGGTAATACCACCGAGGAAATTATAGAGGAGTTTCCAGACCTTGCAAGGGAACATATTGCTGCTTGTTTGGATTATGCCCGCGAGCTATCGGAATTTGAAGTAGCAGCCACATGAGTTTGAGATTCTTTGCAGACCACTGCATCTCTAATTTTATAATCCAAATGTTTCGAGATGCAGGCTATGGAGTTTTTCGGTTAAGGGACCACATTCCCGCAGATTCGGCTGATTCAGTTGTGATTTCAAAAGCACAGGAGCTTGATTCCATTCTCGTTTCTTTAAATGGAGATTTCGCTGATATAGTGGCGTATCCCCCAGCAAATTATAAGGGTATCATTGCCCTTCAAGTTGGAAATCATCCAGAAATCATGCCACGGCTTATGGCAACATTGAAAGATTACTTATCAGCCCATCTTGATGTGAATCATTATAAAGGGAAGCTGCTTTCGGTGGAGGTTCATAGAATCAGAGTTCGAGAGTAACTGATATTGGCATCAGCATGGACTTTTTCCTTTAAGGAAGCTCCTCCAAGCGAAGCATCTCGGTGGCGAAGTAGTTAACGATGTAAATGGAGTGGACAATCCTGATTCTGCAAGCGCTACAAGCACGATTACCTGGACAACTGCACCTTTGGGTGATGAGTAGCCCAGCAGCGGATTTGGCGAGGTAACATTTTGGCTGATTGTTCAGTAGATTAGCGGCTTCGGAAGGAAAGTCCTCATTCGGGCTCACTGACTAGAAGTTTTCAATCGCATTTTCGATCAGTACATTCAGGAGCGTGCCGCCTGTGATGATGTGCGTTGTAGAGCCCTGAAGTTAAAACAGCTAACGAAGAAATAACTGTCTGGAGTCCCCAGTAGCGTTTCCTGACTTGGCGAAAATGTGTTAGTATGTAGATATGCCGCAAGATGTTACTCGTGAATTAGCCGCTCTTGTTGCTATTGTTTCGATAGCCTTGGCTGGCACAACAATCGTTCTTTTACCCCCAGCATGGAGAGGATTTGAGGAGAGATTCTTAAAGCTGCCGTCTATCGAAAGAAAGACAGTCATAAGGAACACTTTCATTCTGCTTTGTCCTATCCTAATCCTAGTAGGTACCGAGACTGCGATAGGTGTCTATTGGCCTGATCTTGTTCAAGCAGCCGTCTTCTTGGTTATGTTATTGCTTGCGGCTATAGCCATCTTATCTATACCCGTGGTCCTCATTCTGAGAAGAATAAGGAAAACCCAGAAACCTCGGAAACCAGACGAATTATCTCTCCTATATTTTACCGCATTGATATTCCTGACACTGTGCATAATGTGCAGTTTGTTTGCATTAATTGGAGTCACTCCTACTATGCTAATGATTGAAATTGGTCCGTATGGTCCTGAGGACTTTAATTGGGGTAGATGGATGTTACAAGACGGCGTTTTTTTCCTTGTGTGCGGCATATGGATGCTTGGATTTGCCTATGTAGATGATAGAACAAGGCTATGGAAGGCTAAGAAGAGCCCGGACGAGCCATCGAATCCTAACGTATAACTGCAATTACACGCCTTAACGAGTGACTTTCCACTGAAGAATAGTGCTGTGTATTACGTCATATAGAGTAAAGGTGAAGTGAGATTCTATCAGCCGATCGTACTATTGACATCTATGTATCCAGTCAACTATCATAGTGAGACTTGAGGGAGCGGCAACTCTAGCAACAAATGCTACCCAGTTTGACGCTAGGAATGGGTTGGTCTATACTTAGTACATAGGAGGTAAAAGGGCATGACCAGATCATCCAGCATTCCGAAGACCTTAACTGAGGCACAAGAGCGTAGTGGCTTCTCTGTGGTCATTATAGGTAGTTATCGTACTCAATCTAATTCGCGCTTTGTCCCTTATGCGGAAGTTTATCGAGACCGAACTAGTTTAATGGAGACTCCTGCCCAGCATCTCCAGAAAGCTGCCCAAGAAGATGAGCGACGCATTGAGCAGTAGCCTCACCAGATACAGTGTCGTTAGAGATGAGCAAGAAGTCTAAGAAATTCTCCAAGGGGAGAGGTGCGGTGACATTACCAACTCAACAACCTGGTGCTACCGGTTCTCAAGCGACGACCCAAGCTCAAACAACAGCCTCGGAGAAACAACAATTAATTCCACTTATACAAGCCCTGGAACAAGCTCGTGGTAACCGGGTCATGGTCTATTGGCTAACTGACCTAGCACGCATCTCAGAAGCTGTGGTTCCTTCTCTATACGACCAGCTGTCAGCTATTGGTCACCAAGAGGTTCTAGACCTCTTGTTATTCACTAGAGGTGGGGACACTGAGGCCCCTTGGCGGATTGTCACTCTGATGCGAGAATTCTGTAACAGGTTTGCTGTGCTGGTACCATACCGCGCTCACAGTGCCGGCACAGTGCTAGCTATGGGAGCTGACGAGATTGTTATGACTCCTATGGGAGTTTTGAGTCCAATTGATCCCAGTAGGACTCACCCGCTTCTTCCGCGAAGAGAGGGTGCTACAGAGGCTGAGCCCATATCTGTGCAAGACATGAGACACGCCATGACATTCATTAGGGAAACGGCTAAGCCTAGTGAAGAGACGACTTACACCCCTGATGCAATGGCACAGATAGTCACTGCTCTATTCGACAAAATCCATCCCTTAGCGATCGGGGCTATCGAACAGTCATACGCTCTTTCGAAGCTAATTGCCACAAGGTGCCTTAGTACACATATGACAAGTCCAGACGATAAGGACAGCATCGACAAAATCGTTAACAGGTTGTGTGACGACTACAAGTCCCACGCCTATCCAATCTGCAGGGAAGAAGCGAGGGATATTGGTCTTAAGGTTATATATGCACCACCGAGCGTGGATCAGGCAATGATGGATCTTGCGAAATTCTACATGGCCCGAGATATCGGCTTCCCGAAAACTACTGTGCGACCAAGCCCAGGCCAGACGTTCAAATTGTACATCGCTTGGCTAGACTCCATAAATAAGCAGATGCGGGTAGAGCAAGATACCCTCGTAGAGAAGGATAACCAAGCCCGTCCAGTGGGCGACCGATGGATCGAATACTAGCCTTTACAGTAGCAACGAGATATATAGGCGGACAAGCCCCAGGCTGAAACACAAGATCGACCATCAATACAACGAACGTGCTAGTCAGCGTATAAGTAAAATAAAGGATTTACAAGGCAATACTTCTGAAAGATGCGGGCAGATACCTCAAGGGTATAAATTTTATTTGTGGAATAAGGATGATGGTTATAACAATATGGGGGATTGGATTGAAAAAGCAGCGGAAGATGCAGGACAGTAATGCCTTTTGTTCTTATCTCCTGAACCCCTGGGCGTGCAGAATGTAGTTACGACACTGGAGAGGGCGTAGTCTGGAAGTCGATAGAATATATAGCGGCAAACCATATTCGCAGGAGAACTGTGTATTAGCGTGCTCTCCCTGTAACAATGCCAAAAGCGATGTCTTCTCCTATGAGGAGTTCTTGGAGATTGGCAAGGCTATCCATAGGGTAAAGATACGGCTAGATTAACCAAGGGCTTAGGAAA
>PCSL01000111.1:5632-11492 GCA_002772325.1 Chloroflexi bacterium CG23_combo_of_CG06-09_8_20_14_all_45_10 | reverse complement strand
TAATGGGGGAAGCGATTGGACAACATTAAGAGCTTGGTATGGTGATCTGAGTCAGGTTTTTCACTGTTTTGTCCACATGCCTGTTTTTTATTTTTGTCAAAAGAGGCTCAGGGGCAAATCTATAGAAATTGATTACAGCAAGGCTAAAGAAATGTTTTACGGAGAAGACAAAGAATTCTGGGATACGGAAATATTAGCCCCTTGAAGGATTTTATTACGCGACCTTGTAGAACCAAGAGAGGGGAAATCCCCGACTCAACTCAAAAAACTCAATGAACTCGAAGAACACAACTATTTGCGTCGTTGGCTTAGGCTATGTTGGCTTGTGTGTCTTTGGCTTCAGCGTAGATAGTGATAAAATAAGAAACGAATAAGCTATGTGAAGAGCCTTACCATTACAAAGAACTGGGAATTTATGTTATCGGAGGTAATTAGAAATGGTATCAAGAGATTACATTATAGAAAAGCTAAAGTCGCTGCCTGAGGAAAGCCTCGAAGAGATTGCCGATTTTATCGAGTTTGTGGGGACGAAGAAAAGGAGAAAGCCTGAGACAATATCTGAGAGCATAGAAGGAGGGGAAGCCGAACCTTTGTCACAGGTAATTGGAATCTGTGAAGGTCCTTCAGATTTAGCAGAAAGGCATGACAAATACATCTATGGAACGAGATAAGTTGGTTTTCATAGATACTTGGTCGCTGAGAAAAAGATACCAAGATAAGCCAGATGTCTCTTTTCCCGACTTGACCTGGATCCAAAGATCAAAGGGAGCCAGCAAATGAACCAACCATCTAAACTATCTCAACCACTCATCTCCATCATCGGCCTGGGCTACGTGGGCTTGCCTTTGGCACAAGCCTTCTCCAAAAACTTCAAGGTAATCGGCTTCGACAGCAACGTTAAAAAGAAAAGATGTGGTAGAATTTATCAAAGGCAAGGTGACAAAATTGAGAGCAAAGGAGGTAGTTAGAATGGTAATTTGGGAACGTCTTATAGAGAGGATAAAGTTTTTGCCAGAGGAGAGGCTTGAAGAGATTGCTGACTTTGTCGAGTTTTTGGAGGCGAAAGGGAAGAAGCAATCTGAGTTAGCAGAATACGGTATGGGAGACTATTTAAATCAACTTTCAGCGTATGAGGAGATGTTAGCTGCTGGGAAGATAAAATGGAGATAAGAAGAGGAGATATTTTCCCGGCTTACGCTGAACGAGGCTGATAAGTGGGAAGTAAAGGGCTTAAATAAAGGATATTAAGTCTGGAGAGGAGGATAGCTGAACACAAGGAAAAGATTTCTGCTGAGAGGACTAGGGATAATCCAGATGATAAATTAATTGCTCATTGGGAAAAGGAAATTAAGGCCTTTCAAAAGGGCATAGATAGAGCGAGGAAAAGATTAGGAGGTACGGGATGAAAGTCAGTAAGATTAAAGAAGAAGCTATAGTATCAAGGAGGTTAGTGGTTCTATTAGACGAATTGAGTCAAGAGTTGCAGAATACCGTCGAGCTTCTTGCCCAGTTAAAAGTCAAAGGCTTAACTCAAGAGCAAGTTGAGCTGATTTTGGGAGAACTGAGTGCCGCTATATCACATCTCCATGAGCATACTGATGGATTAGATGAACTCATAATGGATGAAATAAATAGGTTCCAGTAGGACTCAACAAACTCAATAAACCAAAAAACTCAATGAACTCAACGAACTGCGTTAACTCTAGCAACTAAATCGTTTGCGTTGTTGGCCTGGGCTATGTCGGCTTACCTCTAGCCGAATCTTCAGTCAGCAGTCAGAATCCTATGACTCTCGACTCAGGACTAACGACTATTGACTAATTAAGGTCATCGGCTTTGACAGCAACGTTAAAAAGAAAAGACGTGGTAGAATTTATCAAAGGAAGGTGCAAAGAGTAAATTGAAGTTTGCCTTTCATCAATATTCAACCCTTAAGAAATGGAAAGGCGAAGGCTTACCAGGTAAAGCAAGTAAGAAATTTGATATTAAAATATAAGCTTCATGAGGAGGGGAAATCCCAATGCCTAAAGGGAAGCTTGCTTATGCGTAGCAGAGATTTGTGTCGGATCAATTGTTAGGCTCACAAGGATATATTGGTAGCCAGGACAAGGTAGGATAAATAATTCGAGGAGGTTTTCCATGATTACTAGATATTTGCGTGAAGCTATACTTCGGGCCAAATATAAAATCTTGGAAGACGGAACTTATTATGGGTGGATTGAGGAGTTGCCTGGTGTGTGGACTGCCGCTAATAATCTTGAAGAATGCAGGGATGAGCTAGAGTCGGTAGTTGAAGATTGGCTGCTTTTAGGTTTAAGGCTGGGGCATAATATTACTCCTTTAGGAGACAGTCGAGAGCAATGGTTGACAGGTGGCAAACGAAAATAAGAATCTGGAGGCATAGATGCCAGCTAAAAGCAAGAAATTTGAAGCTAAATCCAAGGAGTCCAGGTCAAGCAGCTAAAGTGGATACCTGACGAAAGAGGGAAAGCTTATGGAAATGCTCCGCTGAGATGACCCTAGCTCCGAGCCGGCCTATGTGGTAAACACTGTCACTCAACCCTACGACCACAAAGAGCCTGACGAATTCCGTATTGCCCCTTTTGACAATGACGTTCCCTATGATTGGTCTCTGAAGCAGGGATAAAGTGGGTTAGAAATTTCAACCGTAGTGGCGGGGTTCATCCCCGCTGACCAGATATTGCTTCATCTATATCAGGTCGCCTATAATGTGAATAATGAATCCCAATAGTTATCGGTGCTGGCTATGTTGGCCTGGTAGTTGCCTGTTGCCTGGCTAGGTAGGAAATTAGCCAGGTGGTGTTAAACTAGGGGGAGATTTCTATTTAGTTTGCAGAGGTTTTAACTTGGTAAGTCTATTTGGCACTAGCGGTATCAGAGGCAAGGTCAATGAAGAGCTCTCACCTGAATCTTGCTTAAAAATAGGGAAAGCTATTGGCAGCATGTTGCCACCTAGTTCAAAAATCTGCCTTTCAACTGACCCCAGGATAAGCAAGGATGTTATTAAGAGTGCTCTCGCCTCAGGCTTACTTTGGGCAGGAATAAATGTCACTGACCTTGGCATTCTGCCAACCCCGGCCTTGGCACTTCTCACTAAAGAACTTGGCTTTGATGCTGGAATTATGATTACCGCCTCGCATAACCCACCAGACTACAATGGGATTAAATTGTTCAACCGAGATTCGCTGGGATTTAGCACCAAACAGGAAGAGGAGATAGAAGGCCGATATCTGTCTGAGCAATTTAGGCAAACTAGCTGGCAAGAGTATGGTTGCTTGATGAAAGAGGAAAAAACTGGAGAGAAATATCTACTAACCTTGGTAAAGAAGGCCTCTTCTTGGAAATTTGATTCTCATATGAAACTTGTCATCGACCCCGGGAATGGCGCAGCTTGCAATCTTGCTCCAGCTTTCTTCCGAGAGTTGGGATTTAAGGTTTTTCCTATAAATAATGAACAGGATGGCTTGTTTCCAGGGAGGGGGGCTGAGCCTACAAAGGAGACTTTGGAAGGGACAGTAAAGTTCTTAAATGACTGCGAGGCCAGCCTTGCTATATGCTTTGATGGTGATGCTGACAGGGTTGTCTTCTGCGACAGAGAAGGCTTTCTGGGGTACAATGAGATGATTGCTTTTATATCTAGATTGGCAGTTAAGCAAAGCGGTAAAACTAGGGTTGCCACTACCGTGGAAACAGGTAGGCTTCTAGATGCTGCTATATCAGATCTAAATGCCGAAGTATTGCGTACTAAGGTTGGAGATGTATTCTTGGCTTATTCTGTCCGGGAGTTTGATGCTGCCATAGGAGTAGAGCCAGTGGGCGTTTATATTCTGCCCCAAGTGGGTTATTACCCAGACAGCTTCCTAGCTGCTCTTTTTTTGCTGAGCCACATAAGTGATATCGCTGAAATTAGAGATTTCTTTAGCCACTTACCGAAACTCATATTTGAAAAACGCAAGATCCCATGTCCCAATGGTGCGAAAGCAAAAGTGGCTGAGATATGCCAGGCAAGAGCTGGCTGTTTTGAAGACGGGCACATCAATACGTTGGATGGCGTACGCATAGATTTCTCCGACTCCTGGATGCTTATACGACCCAGCGGCACCGAGCCCGTTATTCGAGTGCTTGTTGAGGCAAGTTCAAAATCCGGAACAAAACAACTAATGAAAAAAGGCGTTAACCTGGTTAAGGAAGCCATCATCCAGAGTGGGGGTAAAACATGAAGGTGGTGTTTCTTTGTGGAGGTGTAGGTAAAAGGATGTCCCCGCTCTCGGAGGATAAATTCTTGCTTAAGTTCTTAGGAAGGCCACTGCTAGAGTACCAGATTGAACAGGCAAGAAAAGCTGGCTTGAATGAATTTATCCTTATTGGCAATCCTTCTAACATGGAAAGAATAAAAGCCATCACTCAAAATATCTCGGGGGGTAATTTTGCCTTTGCTGTTCAAGAAAAGCCCTTGGGAATGGCTAACGCTCTGGAAGCCGCCAAAAATATATTGACTGATGAGCCTATCATTGTGATAAATCCCAACGACGTCTTCGAAAGCACGGCTTACGTCAACATCATAGAGGAATACCAGAGAGATTCCGCCACCTCTTATGTCCTTGCTTACGAAGTTAAGGAATATTTTCCTGGTGGCTACTTGGTGCTGAGCGGAGATAGAGATGTGGGAGCTATTATAGAGAAACCGGGAAAGGGTAATGAACCTTCCAACTTAGTAAACATGGTAGTCCACCTCCACACACAGCCAGGCAAACTTTTACAATACATAGCAGATACAGTCACCTCGGCTGACGATGTCTACGAGCAGGCTTTGAGCAAGATGATAAAGGAAGGATACAAAGTTAGAGCTGTAAGGTATAGTGATTTCTGGAAAGCTATTAAGTACCCTTGGGATGTATTCTCAGTTATGGAGCATTTCTTGAAACAGATAGAGCAAAACATCTCTCCGAAGGCCAGCATATCTCCAACAGCGGTTATTGAAGGAGACGTCCTCATAGAAGAGAGTGTTAAAGTTCTTGAAAATGCTGTAATAAAAGCGCTATGCTACATAGGTCGAAATTCTATCATCGGCAACAATGCCTTGATACGGGGTGGTAGCCATATTGGTGAGGGATGCGTTATTGGCTATGGCACGGAAATAAAGCATTGCTATATAGGAGATGGGTGTTGGTTTCACAAAAGTTTTTTTGGAGATTCAATTGTGGGCAACGATTGCTCCTTTGGTGCCGGGACAGTCACTGCCAATCTTCGTTTGGATGAAAGAAACATCTCAGTTAAGGTTGGCAAAGAAGATATAGACACAGGTTCAAACAAATTGGGTGCTATTGTAGGCGACAGGGTCCACACAGGAATCAATGTCAGTCTCATGCCTGGAATAAGGGTAGGGGCAGGTGGATTCATCGGCCCTCATGTTTGCTTGACCCAGGACCTGCCAGAAGGGAAAATGGCCTTAGGGGCTCAAAATTATAGAATTACAGACAACACTCTTTCCTGTCATTCTGAGCCTTCTTCACTTTCGTCATTGCGAGGGGCAGTCCCCTGCCAAGTAAGGGAAGGGGATAGGCGGGACTCCCTTTCTGCGACGAAGCAATCTGGGGGAAGGGATGAAATTAACACTCCTTCGGCTAGTAATGACACAAGGGGAGAAAGATAGGGGATTGATATGTGCGGCATAATTGGCTTTGTCGGCAATGAGCCAGCAGCACCAATCGTGCTTCGGGGACTGCGAAAACTAGAATATCGTGGCTATGATTCCGCGGGCATGGCCAGCATCAAGGATGGTAAGCTGCATCTTAAGAAAGATGCGGGCAAGATTGAAGAAGTAAATCAAAGGCACAAA
>PCSL01000111.1:4732-5517 GCA_002772325.1 Chloroflexi bacterium CG23_combo_of_CG06-09_8_20_14_all_45_10 | reverse complement strand
TCCATAACGGAATCATAGAGAACTACCAGGAGCTGCGGCAGATACTTAAAGGTAAAGGCCATATCTTCACCTCCGAGACGGATACCGAGGTCATCCCTCACCTTATTGAGGACTATTTAAAGGAAGGCAGCACATTGGAAAAGGCTGTTCTTATGGCTACCCAAAGGCTAAAAGGCTCTTATGCTTTTGTTGTTATCTCGACACGAGAGCCTGAGAAAATGGTGGCTACCAGGAAGGATAATCCCCTGGTTATTGGTATAGGAGATAAGGGCTCTTTCGCCACCAGTGACATCCTGTCCTTCCCTGACTATAACAAGGTGATCTTCCCTGAGGATAACGAGATAGCCATCCTCGATAGTAAAGGGATGGTTTTCCTTAATTCAACAGGAAGGGAAATCAAAAAAGAAATGACTACCTTAAACTTAGAAGAACAAACCTCTGACAAGGGTAATTACAAATACTTCATGCTCAAGGAAATAATGGAGGAACCTCAGGCAATCAGGACAGCGATAATGCAAGACAAGGGACAGTTCACCCAATTGGCCATGGACATCCTGAGAGCCAGGCAAGTGGTCATTACCGCTTGTGGCACCTCAAGATATGCCGCCCTTGTTGGCCGATACCTCTTTTCCGAAGTGGCTAAGAAGTTCTGCGATGTAGTCATGGCCTCTGAGTTCCAATATTTTTCTGAATCTATTGATAAAAATACCCTGGTTATTGCTGTTTCTCAGAGTGGCGAGACCGCCGATGTCACCGAAGGAGTAAAGAGAGCTAGAGCCAATGGA
>PCSL01000111.1:4466-4695 GCA_002772325.1 Chloroflexi bacterium CG23_combo_of_CG06-09_8_20_14_all_45_10 | reverse complement strand
TACTTTCTCGAATGAGCGACGATGTTATTTATCTTAACTGTGGGCCTGAGATAGCAGTAGCTGCTACCAAATCCTTGCTAAGCCAGCTGGCAATTTTCTATTTGCTCTCCTTCACTATGGTCAATCAATTTGATGAAGCAGTTAACAAGCTTAAAAACGTCTCCCAGGAGTTAGCCAAAACGCTTAGCCTGAATGGAACAAAGCTAGCAAAGCTTGCGGAAAGATTTAA
>PCSL01000111.1:3966-4335 GCA_002772325.1 Chloroflexi bacterium CG23_combo_of_CG06-09_8_20_14_all_45_10 | reverse complement strand
CTTTGGCGCTCATAGAAGAAGGAACTCCAGTGGTTGCTATCTGTCCCAATGATTATACTTTTCATGAGACCCTGAGCAATGTCATGGAGGCAAAAGCGAGAGGTGCCTTTATCATTGGCGTATCAGATAAAGAAGATGAAGTTTATGACTTTTGGATAAAGCTCCCTCCGGTCAACGATCTGTTTTACCCCCTGGTTTCTATTGCTCCGCTCCATCTACTGGCTTACCATCTTGCTGTAAAGCGGGGCAAAGACCCCGACAAGCCACGCAACCTGGCTAAATCAGTCACCGTAAAATGAAAAAGACTGTTGTCACCGGCGGCGCTGGATTCATCGGCTCACACCTTGCTCAAGAGTTAGTAAGGCAAGG
>PCSL01000111.1:1782-3948 GCA_002772325.1 Chloroflexi bacterium CG23_combo_of_CG06-09_8_20_14_all_45_10 | reverse complement strand
CGATGACCTTTCCACGGGAAAGATGGAAAACATAAGACCACTTATCAATTCATCGCGCATTTCACCAAACCCTGTAAACTCAAAGAACTCAACAAACTCTATGAACTCTATGACTCAGGGGGTTGACTTCATCGAAGGGTCTATAACAAAACTGCCCTTACTGCAAGAAATCTTTCCGGGGGTGGATTTTGTCTTTCATCTAGCCGCCGTCCCCAGTGTCCCCCGAAGCATAGAAAATCCTCTAGCTTCTCACGAGGTAAACACAACCGGAACTCTAAATGTGCTTCTGGCAGCAAGGGATAACGGCGTCAAGAAAGTCATTTATGCCTCGTCCTCCTCTGTATATGGCGATATCCCAACCTTGCCTAAGAAAGAAGACATGCTACCTAACCCACAATCCCCCTATGCTGTCAGCAAGCTTTGCAGTGAATACTACTGCCAGGTCTTTCAGCGAATCTATGGCCTTCCCACCGTCTGCCTTAGATATTTCAATGTCTATGGACCAAGGCAGGATCCAAATTCACCATATGCCGCCGTGATTCCCATATTTATCAAGAGGCTCTCTGAGGGAAACCCTCCCACCGTCTTTGGCGATGGCAAACAAAGCAGAGACTTCACTTTCGTAAAAGATGCCGTAGAGGCTACTATTCTGGCTGCTGAAAGCGATGCTACGGGAGTTTTTAATATTGGCACAGGTCAGAGGGTCACTATAAACAATTTGGCAAGGCTCGTCACTAAACTCACAGGTAAAGACATCAAGCCAATCTACCAGCAGCCAAGGTCGGGCGATATAAGGCACAGCCTGGCTGACATTTCCAAAGCTAAACAATTCGGCTACAATCCCAAACATACTTTAGAACAAGGGCTTAGGCAAACAATTATGAGCTTCTGTAATGAGCCATGATTTATAACAGCCAGGCAGAAATAAGGTTGGATAAGCTGAGAGCGAGCTATGGATGCCAAGCCAAATATTGCACTAATGAACGAACTTGCTATAATAGTTTGTGAGATTTTGAAGGAGAATAATTATGGGGTTTACAAATGTTAAAGTCAGGATTTCTAATCCCACTGACCTAACAAAACTAAGAGATATAGAGCTTTTGGTAGATAGTGGAGCACTCTTTACGGCTATTCCTCGCGCTCTGCTTGAAGAGCTAGCACTTAAGCCAATCGCTCGAAGGAAGCTGAGAGTTTTTGGAGGTGCCATTATAGAAAGGGACACGGGAGTCATTGTGATTGAATATGATGAAGCGCGTGCTGGCGTCCCAGTGATATTTGGGGAAAAGGAGGATCTTCCTATCCTTGGAGTCACAGCTTTAGAATCATTGGGCTACCAAATAGATCCTGTAACAAAAAAATTAAAACCCGTAGAGCTGCTCATGATATGAGTAAACCAACTCAACTATCTCGACCATCCCAACCAGTCATCTCCATCATCAGCTCAGGCTACGTTGGCTTACCTCTAGCTCAAGCCTTCTCCAAAACCCAAAGGTAATCGGCTCCAGGATAGATAGCGACAAGGCAAGCCAGCCCAAGTTTTTTAAAGCGCGGCTGAGATTACAGTGCTTGAGTATAGTAGCTATTTACTATTAAATAACATATAATCGACTATGCCTATGAGGGAGAAACTATAATAATGGAAAGAAGCAAAGATTGGATGGATGAGGCAGAGGGGGATTTAGAGCATGCTAAGAGCGATATGGAAAGGGGTTACTATAATTGGGCTTGCTTTTCAGCTCAACAATCAGCGGAGAAGGCTGTGAAAGCCGTCTTCCAGAAGTTAAACGCAGAGGCCTGGGGACATTCTGTAGCCGATTTGCTTGAGGAGCTATCAAAAGGGCAAGAGGTTTCAGAAAAATTGATGAACGGAGCGTTAGAACTTGATAAAGCTTACATTCCAAGGAGATATCCCAACGCTCATCCTTCTGGTTCTCCAAGAAGTAGGTACACAAAGGAAGAGGCAGGAAGGCTTATTGAACATGCCGAAAAAATCGTCAAATTCTGTTCGGATATTCTATCCCAGATTCAATAAAGAAGCTATTATTCAGACAATCAACAGCAATTTGGAGAATGTCAAAAGGGAGCTTCCTCTTCTCCTTGTTGTGTTGTTTGGTTCCTATGCCAAAGGGAATTATACCACAGCTAGCGACGTGGATCTTCTTGTTG
>PCSL01000111.1:1575-1759 GCA_002772325.1 Chloroflexi bacterium CG23_combo_of_CG06-09_8_20_14_all_45_10 | reverse complement strand
GAAGCATTTGCCATAGTTAAGAGAGCATTGGATATACCCCATCTTGAGCCTCACCTATATACAGAAGCCCAATTTGAGGAGATGAAAGACAAGATTAAAATGATGGTAAAAGAAGGCATCGTCCTTTTTTCGGACATTGCAAACCTTCAGGCGAAGAATTTATCTGTTGAGGTAGCCAGGCAAT
>PCSL01000111.1:759-1381 GCA_002772325.1 Chloroflexi bacterium CG23_combo_of_CG06-09_8_20_14_all_45_10 | reverse complement strand
CTTAACCATCCCAAGCATCCCAACTATCTCAACTAACTCAACTAACTCAACCAACTTAACTATCCCAACTGAGCTATTGTCTGTGGAGATATTAGTGAGCACCAGATATAATTGACAGTGAAAACAATGGGAGGGTTTAACCTTGTTTCAAATTCCATGGGCCTGTAAAGATGAGATTATCAAGGAGGATAAACAATGATTAGCAAGAAGAGCTACAAAGAGCGGATAGTAGTCGATTCCGGGCTTCATTTTGGAAAACCTTGCATTGCAGGAACCAGAATCCCGGTAGAGAATGTACTTGAATTAATTCAGGAAAATATTCCGTTTGATAGGATTATTGGAAGTTATTACCCAGACCTGGAAATAGAGGATGTAAAGGCTTGCATAAGATATGCAACAGACTTAGTTCGCTCGGAAGAGATTCATGTAGAGGCAATCTAAATGCGTCTTCTTACCGATCAAGATATTTACCAGATAACGGTAAAGCAGCTCAGGGAATGGGGTCACGATGTAATGACAGTAAAGGAAGTCGGACTGCAACAAGCATCAGATGAAAGCCTCCTGAGGAAGGGTAGGGAGACAAAGCGAATATTTATCTCCGCCATCTACAGGAGGCCTGATA
>PCSL01000111.1:471-676 GCA_002772325.1 Chloroflexi bacterium CG23_combo_of_CG06-09_8_20_14_all_45_10 | reverse complement strand
CTCTGTGATGAGCAACATTGCTGAAGGCTATGCACCACAAACCGACAAAGAATTCATCCAGTTTTTGTATACCGCCTTGGGTTCTGTCGCCGAAGTCCAGAGTCAGCTTTATGTAGCTCAAGACCTGAACTATATTTCAAAAGGGGATTTCGATAAAATTCACGAGCTAGGAACTGAAACGGCGCGGTTTATCGCCGGTTTCATA
>PCSL01000111.1:158-418 GCA_002772325.1 Chloroflexi bacterium CG23_combo_of_CG06-09_8_20_14_all_45_10 | reverse complement strand
GACTATCGACTGCTGACTAATGACTAGCGACCAATGAATTGATGCAGGCAAAGATAGCTAAGCTCAGTATTCCAAATGTGTTAAAATCTATGAAAAGCAAGATGGCAGAATTGAGAGCAAAGGAGGGTGATTAGAAATGAGATTTACACGTATCACTGTCGAACCAGACAAGATGGGGGGGATGCCTTGTATTCGGGGGTTACGAATTCCTGTGGCATCAGTGGTAGGGATGGTAGCTGATGGGATGGGCACGGAAGAGA
>PCSL01000111.1:0-147 GCA_002772325.1 Chloroflexi bacterium CG23_combo_of_CG06-09_8_20_14_all_45_10 | reverse complement strand
TATCCTGACCTTGAAATCGAAGACATTCACCAGGCGCTACGCTACGCTGCTGAGGCAGTGAAGGAGCGTGAGCTCCCACTGATGAGTGCTGCATGAGGTTCTTAATAGACAATGCTCTCTCGCCTATCGTCGCTGAAGAACTAAGGC
>PCSL01000073.1:10551-10811 GCA_002772325.1 Chloroflexi bacterium CG23_combo_of_CG06-09_8_20_14_all_45_10 | reverse complement strand
AAGAGCTGAGAGCAGATATAAGCTTGGGCTATGAAGGCCTGAAGGTTGCCTTGTAATTAGGGAGTTTGCTCATAATCGTAGCTAGATCTGATCTTAAAGCTCCAATTAAGTCAATTTCGACAGTATATTTTGCCCTTCCTATTGCCTTGCTTACCTGTTGTGTGTGGCTATTCCCATGCATTAAATGAACAACGCCATTAACTCCCCACAGCAGACCTCCGCCATCGGTTTCGTTTTCAGTTATTTTAGTGAACAAGATC
>PCSL01000073.1:8531-10538 GCA_002772325.1 Chloroflexi bacterium CG23_combo_of_CG06-09_8_20_14_all_45_10 | reverse complement strand
GTTTCTTAATAGACCCTACTAATGGCAAATTGCTCAGCCTGCCTTCCAGCCACCTGACAATATAATGCCCCAAGCTTTCATAAAACTTCATTAGTATGTTGCCTACGATGCCATCACAGACAATGACGTTAGCCCGCTCACTGAGAACATCGTTGCCTTCTATGGTGCCAATAAAATCCAAACCACTATCTCTAAGGAGTGAATAGCTCTCTTGAATTAATTTGCTACCTTTACCCTCTTCTTGCCCAATGCTTAGGAGAGCTACCTTGGGTTGGTTAATATTAAGTAATCTCTTGGCATAGACAGAACCTATAACTGCGAAGGAAAGCAAGTGATATGGCTTACAATCGACATTAGCTCCACCATCTACAAGCACTGTCTTTGGAGCAAAACCAACAAGGGGTACGCAGACTGCGGGGCGTTCTATTCCTGGCATCAGGCCGAGGAACCTAATGGCACTAACAGATGCTGCCCCGGTGGGGCCAGCGCTGGTCATAGCATCTGCCTCTCCTGTTTTTACCAACTCTATTGCCACAGCTACAGAGGCATTGGGCTTGCGATGAATGGCGAAAGCCGGATGCTCGCCTTCTTTGACGACTTCGTCAGCTTTAACACAACTAATAGGGAGGTGGGAAACCTCGTACTTGGCTAGCTCCCTTTTCAAGATGTCTACCGGCCCGACCAGTATAATTCCTACGTCTCCTTTTTCGGCCGCCATAACCGCCCCTTTGATTATCTCCTCAGGGGCGTAATCACCCCCCATAGTGTCTACTGCTACCCTTACCATTCTACCAGCGTCAAGCATTAGATACCTCCCTTTTGCTCTCAAAATTGTAACAAATATTCCACTGCTTCTAAGGACATGATGGCATATTATATACCTTCTTTGCCTCAAATAAAGGAATATCTAGGGAATTTCAGCAAAGACAGAAGCCGATGCTATTCCTGAGGAAAGCAATACTATAATCCCGCATCTCTCGCAAGATATTTAGTAGTTTTAGTATTGATAATTGTGCTTTAGCCTACTTTCGGCAGCTGAGCCAGAGCCTCCTTTATCTTCTCGTCAGGATACTCATAGTCCTCGAGTTTGCCAGAAAGATAAGCATCGTAGGCAGCCATATCAACATGCCCATGTCCGCTATGAGCCAGCAGGATGGTCTTTGACTCACCAGCCTCTCTGCACTTCAGGGCTTCGTCAATGACTACCTTGATGGCGTGGTTTGGCTCTGGAGCACTGATAATGCCCTCAGTTCGGGCAAAGGTTACCCCAGCCTGGAAGGTAGCAAGCTGGTGTTCAGCTCTGGCTTCAACAAATCCTAACTTGTGGAGATGACATATTATAGGTGCCATCCCATGATAGCGCAGACCACCGGCATGAATTGGAGGCGGAATAAAGCCATGCCCCAGGGTGTACATCTTAACTATGGGGGCAAGTTTGGCTGCATCGCCAAAGTCATAGGCATACGGCCCCTTTGTCACGGTAGGGCAGCTTGCCGGCTCTACGTTGATGATGCGCAAGTCTGGCTTCGTCCCATCAATTTTGTCCTTGACGAAAGGCAAAAACAGACCGGCGAAGTTTGAGCCACCGCCGATGCAGCCTACGATAATATCAGGATAGGCATCTGCCTTTTCCATTAGTTTTTTTGCCTCTAGCCCATTCACAGTTTGATGCAGTAGGACATGGTTAAGCACACTGCCTAGGGCATAGTGAGTATCATCGCGAGAGAGAGCATCCTCTACTGCCTCACTGATAGCCAGACCCAAGCTACCGGGGCAGTCGGGGTCCCTTGCCAGCATATCTCGTCCTGTCTGAGTATCCATGCTGGGGCTGGGGACACATTTAGCCCCCCAGGTCTCCATCATGATGCGGCGATATGGCTTTTGGTTGTAACTAATCCTGACCATGTAGACCTTACACTCCAGACCAAAGGTAGCACAGCCAAAGGAGAGAGCGCTTCCCCATTGTCCAGCTCCAGTCTCGGTGGTGATACGCTTTATCCCCTCCTG
>PCSL01000073.1:1930-8504 GCA_002772325.1 Chloroflexi bacterium CG23_combo_of_CG06-09_8_20_14_all_45_10 | reverse complement strand
AGTGTTAGGTTTATGACTACCCGGGGGGCTTCCCCCTTCATATTTGTAGAAAATCTTGGCTGGTGTATCCAGGGCTTTCTCTAACCTGTGCGCTCGGAATAACGGAGTCGGTCTCCATAGTCGATAGATATCACGTACCTCCTCAGGGATTTCAATCCACCTTTCAGTGCTTACCTCTTGCTTTATCAACTCCATAGGGAATAGAGGAGCCAGGTCATCGGGAGTCACTGGTTTTTTCGTAGCTGGGTGCAAAACTGGTGGCAGTGGCTTGGGTAAATCTGCCTGGATGTTATACCAATGAGTAGGTATCTCTTCCTCGTCGAGGGTAAACTTTGTTCTTTTATCCATTTTTATCTCCTTTCTTTGTTAATTTGATTGCTTTTTAAGTTTTGATGTTTCGGCGCCGTTGGCCGGCGCCAGGTCCGCAATAAAGCCAACATATTTAAACCTCCTCATATGATATATTTTGAGCGTTAAGACGCCGTATGTATCCTTCTATACATCCTTGCTTTATCTGCCTTGCAAATCGGGCAATTTTTGGTAGAGTTTCTTCAGGATTTTCTAGGTTTTTCTGATAAATTTCCCCAAGGGCACTTCCCGTTATGACACCATCTGCACCAGCGGAAACTACAGCCGCAGCATGCTCTTTCTTCGAAATACCAAAACCAGCCATTATAGGTATATCGCTATGTTTTCTAACTCTATTAACCAGCTTTAGGGTAGAATCAGCTAAACTTTCCCTTGCTCCAGTCACACCTTCAACGTTTACCACGTAAAGAAATCCTGAAGCAGCGGCAGCGATTCTCCTTATCCTAGCTTCAGTGGTGAGGGGTGTTACCTGAAATATGACATGTATCCCTACTTCCCTTCCAGCATCTAAAAGAGGATTAGCTTCTTCAAGGGAAACGTCAGGAACGATTATACCTTGGGCGCCTGCTTCCTTTATTCCGCTTAGGAAAGCCTTGACTCCAGCAATATAGGGGATATTGTAGTAAGTTGTCACTATTATGGGGACATCCAAATTCTCTCTTAGCTTCTTTATTCCTTGGATGCACTTAGGCGGAGTTATGCCATTTCTTAAAGCCCTCTCACAGGCTGCTTGAAAAATTGCTCCGTCTGCTGTTGGGTCTGAGAATGGAATTCCAAACTCGATAAAATCTGCACCATGTTTAACTAGAGTCTCGATTTGAGATAAGGAAAATTCCTCGTTAGGATCGCCATAATAAATGTGAGCCATATAAGCCCCTTCTTTTTCCTCACTTAACTCCCGGAATTTTTCCTTAATCTCCATAAAAGCGCCTCGTAATCACTTCGAGATCCTTATCGCCCCTACCAGAGTAGTTTAAGACTATGACCTCGTCTCCATAAAATTCTTCCTTATGATTTAACATGTAGGCGATAGCATGTGCTGTTTCCAGCGCAGGTATTAATCCTTCCGTTTGACACATCACTTTCACCGCTTCAAAAACCTCTTCATCAAAAGCATAGCCAACCTTCATTCTCCCAGTGTCGTACAAGTAGCATATTTGAGGTCCCCTCCCAGGATAGTTTAAACCAGCAGCCCTTGTCTTAGATGACTTTATTTGCCCATATTCATCCTGTAAAACTTGCATCAAAGCGCCGTGAAGTATTCCAGGCTTACCTAATTGGAAGGCAGCAGCACTATTGTCAGCATCTAAGCTCCCTCCTCCACCCTCAATGAAGTAAAGTCTAACCCTGTTATCATCGATGAAAGAACTGAATGCACCTATTGCATTACTTCCACCGCTGCCACAAGCTATTATTGCATCTGGCAGCCTTCCTTCTTTCTCTAAAATCTGATTTTTGAGCTCCTTGCCAATTACGCTCTGGAATGCAGCCACGATTTTGGGAAATGGATGTGGCCCAACTGTGGAGCCCATGAGATAATGGGTAGTTCTTGAGCAGGATGTCCATTCCCTCAGGGTATCAGAAACAGCATCCTTGAGGACGCCAGCGCCGGTTTTCACGGGGGTAATCTTTGCCCCTAAAAGTTTCATCCTTTTCACGTTGCTGGCTTGCCTGGCAATATCCTTTATCCCCATAAAGATTTCCACCTCTAGGCCTAAGACACGACCGGCCATAGCAGTAGCAAACCCATGTTGCCCAGCTGAGGTTTCAGTAATCAAGCGACTTTTTCCCATTTTCTTTGCCAGAAGAGCCTGTCCCAGGGCATTGTTGAGCTTGTGCGAGCCACCACAAAGCAGATCCTCCCTTTTCAGGTAGACTTTACTCCCGATGAACTTCGAGAAGTTTTTGGCGTAGTAAAGCGGGGTGGGTCTCCCCCCATAGTCTCTCTGCAATCTGTGGAATTCCTCTTGAAATTCGGAAGTAGGATAATACCTATCAAAATTTTCATCTAGCTCAATAAGGACGGGCATTAAGATTTCATTCACAAACTGCCCACCATATTTACCAAAGTAACCCCGCTTATCAGGCAGCCTTTGCTGTTCGTATAAACGCTTTGACTTTACCAATGTCCTTTCCCCATGTTTGGTCTCTACCAGTTAAATCGAATTTACAGGACGTTTAAATTTTTGAAATTCCGGCGCCAAATTGCTCAAAATAGCCACTTAAATCAGGTAGCTGCTTATCTTCTATTCTCATCAACTTTCCTCACTGCTTCAATGAATGCTCTTATTTTAGCTACATTTTTGATTCCTCCTACCTCCACTCCGGAGGAAACGTCTACTCCCCAAGGTGCTACTATCTCTATTGCCTGAGCTACATTATCCGGAGCAAGCCCGCCAGCAATAATTACTGGGAATCTCTCCGCTATCTGCTGTGCTAATCGCCAATCAAAGGTCATGCCTGTCCCGCCATACTTGTCTTTAACCTGGGAGTCAAGAAGACCGACAAACATCCGGGTAGAAAGCATTTTAGCCCCGAGAGCTAGCTCAGCACATATATCATCAGAGCTTTGCCTACTTACTCGAATTGCCTTAATTATTGGCTTATTAATGTCGTAGCAATATTCCCAGGACTCATTGCCACTTAGCTGAACACGATCTAAAGCACAGAAATCAGCGATCTTATTCACCTCAGCAGCTGGCGTATTGACAAAGGCGCCAACCACTTCTGTGGTATCGCTGCTTTTCTTTACCACACTAGCTATCTCAAATGCCTCGGCAGGAGTCACTTGTCGTTGACTGGGAGCAAAGACTAGCCCAATAAAGTCAGCACCAGCTTCAACTGCTGCTAAAGCGTGGTTCTTATCTCTAATCCCGCAAATCTTTACACGAGTCACAATAGCAACTCCTTCATCTTGGTTAAAACATCACCGGCAGTAACCAGAGCTTCACCAACAAGAATAGCATTAACTCCCCATTTTCTAAGCTTTTCAATATCCTTACGGCTTTTAACGCCGCTTTCACTGACAACAATCTTCTCTTTGGGGATAAGCGGCCGCAAGCGGCGAGTTGTATTGATATCAATATTAAAGGTATCTAGGTCTCGGTTGTTGATGCCAATAATTCTTGCTTTGCTTCGAACTGCCCTTTCCACCTCGTTTTCCTTGTGAACCTCAACTAAGCATCTTAACCCGAGACTATGGCTCAAGGAAAGGAGTTCTTCAAGCTGTGGTCGGCTTAAAATAGCTGCTATCAGCAATAATGCATCAGCGCCGTAAGCACGGGACTCATATACCTGATATGGATCAAAGATGAAGTCCTTTCTCAGCAATGGAAGCCTGACCACTTCTCTAATCGCTGCTAGGTAGTCAATACTGCCTTTAAAATAATTTTCCTCGGTTAGCACCGAGATAGCAGCTGCGCCGCCTTCGGCGTAGGTCTTGGCTAACTTGGTAGGGTTAAGGTTGGGATTAAGGACTCCTCGTGAAGGAGATGCCTGCTTCACTTCAGCAATTAGTCGGATATGATCACCAACAAGGGCAGAGGCAAAATCAAGCGGTGGCCTCTGCCGGGCAATGCGCTCCTTTAGACAGCTTAAAGGCAACACTTTCTTTCTTTGCTCGACCATTTCTTTTTTGAGGGCAACGATTTTTTCTAACATTTCTTCCCCGGAGTAAGCCTAATTCAGTCTCTGACTGATCTTGATTAGCTCTTCAAGTTTGGTTTGAGCCTTTCCTTTATCAATTACCTCCTCAGCAATGCAGGCACCCTCTTTAAAATCTGATGCTCGGTTGCTAGCTGCCAATACAGCGGCGGCATTCATAACAACTATGTTTCGCTTAGCTCCCTTCTCTCCGCTGAGGATACGACGCAGCATTTTGGCATTGTCTTCAGGCGTTCCTCCTTTAATCTCTGCTATACTTGCCTTGTTGAACCCAAAATCCAGGGGGGAAACTTCATAAGGTGGCGATACTCTATCTTGATTAACATCCCATATCAGTGACCTTTCACTGATTGAGATTTCATCCGTGCCATCCATGCCGTGTACCACCAGGGAATGGTTTGTGCCTAGGCGGTGGAGGACAGCGGCAATCTTCTCTCCTAGTTCCTTAGAGGGGACACCGATAACTTGGAACTCGGCTCTGGCGGGATTAGTCAGGGGGCCGAGGATATTAAACACAGTGCGGATTCCGATTTCGCGCCGAGGGGCAGAGGCATACTTCATTGCTGGATGAAAGATGGGAGCAAACATGAAACCAATGCCCACTATCTCCAGACATTGAGCCACTGCCTTGGCCCCAAGGTCGATCTTCACTCCTAATGCCTCGAGGACGTCAGCGCTACCACAATGGCTAGACATTGCTCGATTGCCATGCTTGGCTACCTTGAGTCCCGCTCCAGCAGCAACAAAAGCGGCTGTCGTGGAGATATTGAAGCTATAAGAGCTATCACCGCCTGTTCCACAAGTATCAACCACTGGGGGTGTAACCATGACAGGTATTGCTTTAACTCGCATTATGCTTGCCAGCCCAGCAATTTCTTCTACTGTCTCCCCTTTCATTCGCAACGCAGTAACAAAAGCAGCAAACTGAGCTGGTGTTGCCTTGCCACTCATTATCTCCTCCATTACCCTGGCAGCTTCCTCGAAACTTAGCGAGTGACCGCATGTGATGTTTTCAATAGCTTCACGAATCATTGATGCCCTCCTTGACTTAGAAAATTCTTGAGCAAATCCTTCCCCACCTCGGTCATAATTGATTCAGGGTGGAACTGAACTCCTTCCACGGGAAACTGGCGATGTCGCAGCCCCATAATCATGCCATTGGGTGTCCAGGCGCTAATTTCAAGACAATCAGGCAAGCCATCTTGCATAACTGCCAGGGAGTGGTAGCGGATGGCAGAGAAAGGATTAGGTAGCCCAACAAAAAACCCCTTGCCATCATGGTAAATGAGCGATGATTTGCCATGCTTGATTTCGCTAGCACGGTCAACCTTAGCTCCGTAGCTATATCCGATGCATTGGTGCCCAAGGCAGACGCCTAAAATAGGAATGCGGCTGCCAAAATGGCAGATAACCTCATTGGAGATGCCAGCTTGCTCTGGAGTGCCCGGACCAGGGGAGATGACAATATGTTGGGGAGGCCTCATTTCAATTTCATTCAGGCTCACTTTATCATTACGAGCTACCCATACCTCCTGTCCTAATTCACTCAAATATTGGAAGAGGTTATAGGTAAAACTGTCATAGTTATCTATTAACAAAAGCATATTGGTCAGCCTCCGCTTGGTCAATAGCAGTAAGCAGTGCCTGAGCTTTGCTTAAGCTTTCTTGGTACTCACGCTCAGGGATACTATCAGCGACGATGCCACATCCTGCCTGAATATAGGCGATGTTGTCCTTGATAACGATGGTGCGGATAGTGATGGCAGTATCCAGATTCCCTGAGAAATCGAAATAACCTACTGCGCCGGCATATGGTCCTCGTTTTTCTCTTTCTAGTTCAGCGATAATCTCCATAGCCCGAATTTTGGGTGCGCCGGAAACAGTGCCCGCAGGGAAGCAGGCACGCAGGGCATCAAACTGGGAAAGTCCCGCTCTTAGTCTACCTTGAACATGAGATACCAAATGCATAACATGGGAGTAGCGTTCCACATCCATAAGTTGAGTTACCCCGACTGTGCCCGGCTCGCTAATTCTCCCAATGTCATTACGCCCTAGGTCAACAAGCATGATGTGTTCAGCCCGTTCCTTCTCATCACTCTTAAGTTCCTCTTCTAAAGCTAGGTCTTCAGTAGCATCCTTGCCCCGAGGACGAGTGCCAGCGATGGGGTGGGTGGACGCCACTCCATCCTCCACCCGCACCAGAAGTTCAGGTGAAGCTCCTACAACATAGAAGTCACCTAGGTGAAGATAGTACATATATGGAGAGGGATTGATGGAGCGCAAGGCCCGATATATAGCAAAGGGAGTGGCACAGGTGGGCCTTGCTAATCGTTGTGATAAGACGACTTGGATTATATCGCCAGCATAGATATGCTCCTTGGCTCGGGATACTCCAGCCTCAAACTCTGCTTGTGAAAAGTTCGATGATACCCTAGACTCAACAAATAGAACATTCTCTAAAGCCTCAGAGCAAGCTGGATGTTCCAGTCTATCCACCAGCTTATCAATTTTATGGGTTGCCTTAAGATATGCCGCCTCAACA
>PCSL01000073.1:0-1920 GCA_002772325.1 Chloroflexi bacterium CG23_combo_of_CG06-09_8_20_14_all_45_10 | reverse complement strand
GGAGAGCATGAGAGATAACCTTAATTCTATGAGTGAGGTGATCGAAAACAAGAAGGGTATCAGCCAACATCAGCATAGACTCAGGGAAAGCTAAAGGACTATAGTCAGGTGAGGGTAATTTCTCAAAATAGCGAGCAACTTCATAACTCAGATAGCCAACCATGCCACCGTGAAATCTGGGCAAGCCGGCAATCGGCACAGGATGGAACCGATTGAACTCCTTCTCCACCAGGAGCAGTGGGTCAATGGGATTTTCATCTCCTGTTTTCAAGATGAGTGAGGGCTCGGTACCGATGAAACTATAGCGAGCTAGTCGTTCCCCTCCCTCAACACTCTCCAGGAGAAAAGAATAGTTACCACGGGCTACTTTGAGGTAGGCAGATACCGGCGTTTCTAGGTCAGCATTAATCTCACGATAAACTGGCACTAGATTGCCTTGTTTCTTCAGTTGTCGAACTTCTTCTAAAGTCGGGTAATACATATCACCTCATCGATAAAATAAAAAGCCTCTCGCCTAAGGGGCGAGAGGCTCGACCTTCGCGGTGCCACCCTATTTCGGTCTTATGACCATCTCTTTTTGGGTACAGCTAAGTACTAGCGATACCCTGGGCTGTGATAACGCTGCCCTTTGCGGCAAAGCCTACTAAGTGTAATAGCTTTTCAGTTTGCAGCTCCCAGGTCCATTCCAGCTTGGCGCAAGTATCGGCTCACACCTACCCCGACTCTCTGAACTCCGCCTCAAGCTGTACTAGTCCTGTTCTCAGCCTTTCCCTTATTTAATTTGATGGCTTATTTTTGCACAGGGTGTCTAAATTTGTCAATAGTGAAATTTGACCTTATTATCACACCTCTAATAATCGAAGTGTTTGCTACAGTCATTAAACTTGCGCCTAGTTAGGCAACATTTCTTAGGCTAGTTCAAATCAAGGCATCCTTATCCCGGGACAGATAGAGACGGGGCAATCAGAGCAATGGAAAGCTCTTACTTCAGGAAGCTTTGCCTCCTTTGCTAATTTGACATAATTCATAGCTTGCTCAAGCTTTGCATCTTCCCCCTCCACGACTAGGATTGTGGAGCCTTCTCCCCCGCCAAGACCTCCTGCTGCTACAGGGATTGCCCGACATCCAGACAAAATTTTAAAAGCCTCTATTTCGGTTATGACTGTTCCTTCGCAGGGGAGAAGCCCGCAGGTAATGCCCAGAGAGTATTTGTAGCCACTCTTTTTTGCTTCTTTTGCTGCCTCTTCTATAGGGGTGGGAATGAGTTTCTCAAGTCCGGTGGGGAAGATGACCTCATACCCTCTTCTTTTCATTCCTGTCATAACTCGTCCTATAGTTCCTCCCTCGATTGCATTCCCTATTAAGACCCCTACCTTTCCTTGGGGACTGAGGGCGTTGGGCCCCTTAATATAGACATCTCCTTTCCCCATTTCCTCTATAAGCTGCTTAAGCTTTATCCCGGTGAATAATTTCCCACCTTTTATAGCCCAGGAGCGGTCAAACTCCTCTGGACCCCTTATGATAGATGCTTCGGGGGAAGGGGAGACAAATCTACTGGGGAACTTGACTCCCATCTCGAGGCATAAGCCCTTGGGAACTATCATCCCACAAACCCAATAATTAGTCGGGGGCTTTTCTCCAATAAGCTCCTCTACTATAAAATAGGTGGAGCTTGAAGGGTGAAGAACTATCATCCCCTCTCTAAAAGCCTTCCTGACAACCTCCATCCGGCTTACTGCCATGGCTATAAACTTCTTGGAATGGGTAGGAGTAAGAGTAATTAGCGCCTTTGCCATGTTTAACCTCCCTCTAGAATTCCAGGGTGTTTAATTTTGCCTCAATCAGATTTTCGTAGTGCGACCTTTTAAGGTCGTGCACGAGGCTAAAGCCTCGCACTACATTTGTAAACAGTCGCCCAAT
>PCSL01000036.1 GCA_002772325.1 Chloroflexi bacterium CG23_combo_of_CG06-09_8_20_14_all_45_10 | reverse complement strand
TGCCCTCCTTGCAGGCAGGAACTACCCTATTTTGATACAGTGGCCAGGCAAAATGCTGATAAGGCAACAATCCTGACTGTTAACGTAGAGGATAGCACTTCGCAAATTGAACAATTTTTCAGCAACAGTAAAGTAAGTTTCATCGTTGCTCTAGATAAGAATGCTCAGATGACCTCAAGCTATGCCACAGGGTATATCCCCACCACTTTTTTCATAGACAGTCAGGGCATCATTCGCTATATAAAGGTGGGGGCATTTGCCAATGAGAAAGAACTACAGGCTAGCCTAGAGGAACTATTAGACAAAGAAAGATATACATGACCGTTAAAGTCGTAACTGATAGCACGTCTGACTACCCGCTGAACTTCTTGAAGACAAGGGCAGCGTTTGCTCCACCAAAGCCGAAGGAATTGGAAAGAGCTATATTCACCTCTGCCTTTCTGGCTACATTGGGGACATAGTCTAAGTCGCATTCAGGGTCCGGAGTCTCGTAGTTTATCGTGGGTGGGATTATGCCATCCCTGATAGTCAGGATAGTGAAAATAGCTTCTACGGCGCCGGCTGCAGCCAATAAATGGCCAGTCATAGATTTATTGGAGCTTACAGGCACTTTTCTGCTGCGTTCGCCTAAAGCGGCCTTTATAGCTTTGGTCTCAGATATATCATTGAGGACGGTAGCGGTGCCATGAGCATTGATATAATCAATATCGCCAGGTGAGATAGCAGCCTCATCCAAAGCTAACCTAATGCACCTGGCCTGATTTTGCCAGTCAGGCTCAGTTATATGATAGCCGTCTACAGTGGAACCATAGCCTACAAGCTCAGCATAAATTTTACCACCTCTTTTTATCGCTGACTCCATCTCCTCCAGGATTATAATCCCAGCACCTTCTCCAAGCACAAAGCCATCGCGATCTTTATCAAAGGGACGCGATGCTTTTTCTGGCTCATCATTCCGGCGAGATATGGCTCCCATCTTACCCAGTCCAGCGATGCCTACAGGAAGAATATAGGCATCGCTCCCTCCGGCAATCATGGCGTCTGCTTCACCATATTGAATAAGCCTGAAAGCATCACCAATAGCATGACTGCCAGTGGCGCAAGCGGTAACCACACACTTGCTCGGTCCCTTAGCACCAAAAACGATGGCTATCTCCCCTACTGCCATGTTGGGTATGAACCCGGGGATAAAGAAAGGGGAAACCTTGTCCGGCCCCTCCTCCTGGAGGGTGCGGAGATTTTTTTCATAAGTACTCATGCCGCCAACGCATGTGCCCACTACTATTCCCACTCTATTTGCATTGTTATGGTTGATAATTAATCCAGAATCACCCAACGCCATGCGAGTAGCCACCAGGGCATAGTGAATGAAAGGGTCAGTTCTTCTGACCCTCTTTTTATCCATAAAATCCTCAGGGTGGAAATCTCTTACCTCAGCAGCAATCTGCGTCTTAAAGCCAGAGGGGTCAAACTTAGTGATTCTTGCCACCCCTGATTTACCCTGACATAAAGCCTGCCATGACTGCTCAGCACCGGTTGCCAGAGGAGTAACGGCGCCAATGCCGGTAACGGCTACCCTCCTCTTATTCATGGTTAACTTTTTGACTCGATGTAGTTAACTGCGTCCTGGACAGTTTGTATTTTCTCCGCATCCTCGTCCGGGATTTCAACTCCAAAGGTATCCTCTGCTGCAGTAATAAACTCTATCAGATCTAAGCTATCAGCACCAAGATCATCGATAAACGAGGCTTCAGGAACTACCTTTGTTTCCTCAACTTCCAATAGCTCTACGATTAACTTTTTTAACCTTTCAAAGATGCCTCCATCACTCATTTTTTACCTCACTTCTGGGCTGAGGCTGTTTAATTTTGCCTCATCTCTTTATTAAATTCCAAATCCTAATTTCTAAATCCTAAACAAATTCAAAATTCTAAATTCGAATACCAAAACTCATTTTGTTTTGAATTTTGTCATTAGTGCTTTGATATTGTTTAGCATTTAGGATTTCGTGCTTAGGATTTACCCTCCTGTTGTTGCCTGATTTATCAGGCTCTTATTGCCCAATAAATTGGGCAACTACTACATTTCTAAACACCCTCGGCTGTCCTTCTTTCTTTGAGTTGCCTCCGGTCTATTTTACCCGAGCCAGTCTTGGGTATGCTTTCTACAAACTCAATTTTATGAGGCAGCTTGTAATTAGCTAGGTTCTGGCGGCAAAAGTTACGTATTTCCTTTGCCGTAGCAACTTGCCCTTCCTTGAGCACTATAAAGGCTGTCGGGATTTGCCCTTTAAGCTCATCCATGACACCGACATATGCCGCTTCAGCGACACCGGGATGCTTTAAAAGCACATCTTCCACCTCTGTGGGTGGAATTTTAACTCCGGCAGAGGTCACTATAATAAATGATTTCTTCTCAATATACTCTATATAACCCTCTTCATCCATCCTGACTAAGTCACCACTATGAAACCAGCCATCCTTAAGAACCTGAGCTGTGAGCTCAGGCATTTTGTAGTAGCCCTTCATTACCATAGGACTCCGACAAACAATTTCTCCTACTTCACCCTGAGGGACTTCCTTGCCAGCGGCATCTATTATCTTGATATCCTCAACTGGCTTGCCCGCTGTCCCTAGCTTGCGGTTGTGAATATCACCAAAGGTAGTAGCAAGAGCCTCAGTGGTCCCATATACTTCACAAAGGGTCAAGCCAAACTTCTCCTCCAGAGCCTTCATAAGATGAGCTGAGGCTTTTGCCCCAGCAGTAAACGCCAGCCGTAAAGAACTGAGGTCATAACTCTTAATTGTCTCATCATCTAATATGGCTAAGGCATTAAACATAGCCGGGACGCCCACCAGCATAGTTGCTTTTTCCTGCTCTACCGTCTCCAAAACAGCATTGGGAGTGAAACGAGGAAGAATTACAATGGTGGACCCTTTCATAAAGGAGATAAGGGCCACAACTACCAAACCCAAAGCATAAAAGAAGGGAATCATAGATATACAGACATCGTCTCTCTTTTGTTCTAAACCAGGTGCCACTGTGGTAACAGCCGCCAAGAGTGAGGTATGGGTATGCACTACGCCCTTTTGCTTCCCCAACACACCAGAGGTATATATGATGGCAGACTCATCGTCATCCTTTATATCAACGACCGGTGATGTAGAAGAGCTATGAGCTATCATCTGGGCATAGGAGTCGCTATCAACTTCGATAATGTGTTTTAGCAAGGGAATATCAGGCAAAACCGAAGCTAGCATCTGGGAAAAACTTTTTTCCGTTATCAGAATTTTAGAATCGGAGTCACGGAGTAAGGAATCAAATTCAGGCGCTTTAAGCATAGAGTTGAGTATTACAGTTTTGCCACCAGCTTTAACAACCCCAAAGTAGTTAATAAGCCACTCTGGATTATAGGATATTAGAACAGCTACATGGTCACCCTTCCTCATCCCTAGCCTCATAAGAGCGTTGGCTATCCTATTGGAGCGTTCGTCTAATTCTTGATAGCTAACCCTTTGAGAGCCAAGGACAATAGCTGTTTTCTGGGGCACCTCCCTGGCAGTTTTCTCCAGCATCTCTTTAATATTCATGCTCACCTCCTAAATTCCTCGAAGCTGTTTAATTTCACCTCATCCAGATTCTCGTAGTGCAACCCTTTAGGATCATGCACGAGGCTAAAGCCTCGCACTACATTTTTAAACACCCTCCCCTAATGCTACTTCCCTTTACCACCTCTGTCAATATATCATGCCACGATGTATTGTCAGCCCAAAATTGTTAGTGCATAAATGACGAAAGGGCAGACCATCCTTGCAAGCAGTTGAACATTTAAGTGAGCCACTAAAAACTAAATCTCAAATTGCATCCCGGTGTGCAAAGGCGAGAATCTTTCTTTAAAGGTAAGGTAAAACTCGACTTGCGCTTTGAACCCTGTGCAGTGACCGGCGCATATCCAAGATATATTCAATTTGGCAAGCTCATCAACCGTTCTTTTAATTCGAGTCTCAGGCGCATCCACAAGATGCAGACCACCGATAATAGCCCCTATCTTCTCACAACCGGTTAACTCTATGGCCTGCTTTACAATATTAACAATCCCAGCATGGCTGCAACCTGTTACAATTACCAGACCTTTCTCTTTAACATTTGCTACCACAGAAATATCGTCGAGCATCTGGTCATCTTTGACCCTCCCATTTTCTATCGTCTCCACCCCTATCCCTACTTCCTCAAACTCAGTTTGCCTCTTTACTTCGCCGGTCGTCATAATCCCGGGCATTATCACAAGAGGGTCTCTAGTGAGAAGAAGTCTCCCAGCAGCTTTTTCTATATTCTCCTTCGAATCGTCTGGCATAATGCCTACATACTTAAAATAGGTATTAATAACAAAATTCGGACGGAAGATATCTGGATGAGCAATTACCCGGACATCCCTTTTACCTATTTCTCTGAGCATATTCACTACTCCTTTGGTGTGGTCATAGTGGCAATGAGTTAGAACGATAGCATCAATAGCCGATGGGGAAATATTCATGATTCTCATATTGCTAAGCAAAGCCGGTGAGTTTTGACCAACATCAACGAGGATTCTCCTAATATTCGAGTCCTTTGTTCCTTCAAGAAGAAAAGAGACTCCGTGCTGTCCTAAATATGGGCTTTCATAAAGGACAGAATCCTCTGCCAAGACTGTAATTTTAAGACTGTCTAGCTCGCTGGTCTCTGCCATCTTCAAAATTCTCTTAGACAAAATTAGGGCACCACCCTATAAGACAGCAGCGCCCTAATCTATCTTCAGCCCACTACTTACTTATTTACTAACTACCTTTATTCTAGCATTCTTATAACCAGTTTCAGTTGCAGCATCCTTGACCACCTCCCAAATTTCAAAGGTGCCCGAAGTGCGGTCACCCACCTCGTCAAAAGCAATAGGACCGGTGACACCCTCAAATTCCAGCTTGGTCAAGGCAGCCCTTATGGCTTCGCCATCATAGACACCGGCTTTTTCTATTGCCTTGACTGCTGTCCACACGGCATCATAGGTAGTATCGCAGTAAATCTCAGGAGCCTCGCCAAACTTCGCGGTGTATTTGGCAACAAACTGTTCATAAGCTGCTCCCGAGCCAACAGTTCTAGTCCCAGCAACAATGGCTTTCTCCATGAACTCAGCACTCTTCGGTTCTTTAAATAGACCTGAGCCGTAGTTACCATCACAGCCAAGCCAGGCGATGTTATCCAAACCCATCTCCAAGGCCTGCTTGAAGACTATAATGCCATCATCACAATAGCTAACAATAAGGACGGCATCAGGGTTGCTGCCCTTAATTTGCTGCAGCTCAGTGCGATAATCCTTTCTAGCCTCATCATAGTGTACAGATACCACGTGCTCCCCTTGCCATCCTGCCTCCTGGAGCCCCTCAACGAGCGCGTTTTCTACACCTTTGCCGTACAGGTTATCCAGTACTATAGAAGCTAACCTGGTATAGCCTTCCTCCATAACAATGTCGCTTAACACCCGGCCTTGGGCGTCATCAAGAAGACATGCGCGGAAGAACCATTCAGTACCCTCCATTTCAGAAAGCTCAAATGCCGTAGCTGACATCGTTATCAGAGGAACTTTACGCTCCTTGGCATATGGGATGGCGAGCTTAGAAGAACCAGAGATCATAGGGCCAACGATTACCTGTACTCCGTCTATCTCTATCAGTTTCTTAACCCTTTCCAAACCTGCCGCTGGGTCTGTCTTGCCATCCTCCGCTATTAATTCCACTTGTTTTCCCAATACCCCACCAGCAGCATTGATTTCCTCAACTGCTAGCCTGGCACCATTCAGCATCCTAGCACCCATAGCAGCCAAGTCCCCACTGAGGTCCATGACACAGCCTATCTTGATTGTTTCAGCCTCCTTCGGCGCGCAGGCCACCGCTGGAATAAGCAAACTCAGAGCAGCCAACACTAGTAATAGTTTTTTAATCATATTTCCCTCCTTTCATGGAAATTTAATTGTTCAATTGTGCACGGAAGATAAATCCGTGTCAATACCCTTAGGTTCCAAGGTGTTTACTGTCACCCTGAACGATAGTGAAGGGTCTCAAGGTTCTTCGCTTCGCTCAGAATGACAGGTAGAGTTGTTAAACGCTCCTTTAGCTTTTAATCCCAAAAAACGCTGTTTAGAAGAATCCACAGCAAATAAAGAAGCAGCTTCTCCTTCCATAACACAAGTGCCATTAACTAAAACATAGCCCCGACTAGAAACACTCAAAGCCTTTTTGACATTTTGCTCCACTATTACTATAGCTATGCCAGCTTCTTTTATCCTCTCCATCTTAGATAAAATGGCTGAAGTCGGCTTAGGAGATAGGGAAGCTAATGGCTCATCAAGCAGCAGAACTTTTGGTTCTGCCATCATAGCTCTAGCTATAGCTAACATTTGCCTTTCCCCACCACTTAAGCTTCCTGCCAAGACATTTTTTCTCACCTCAAGCTCGGGGAACATCTCATATATCTCCGCCATCCCAGCTTTAATAGAAGCTTTACCCTTCCTATGATAGGCTCCCAAATCTAAATTCTCTCTTATGGTGAGATTGGGGAAAATATTGTTTATTTGAGGGACATAGCCTATGCCCATACTTACCGCCCGATCAGAAGCTATTCCAGTAATATCCTTGCCTTGATAAAAAACACTACCTCGAAATAGCCTGACAAAGCCAAGACAGCTTTTGATCAAGGTTGATTTGCCACTGCCATTAGGTCCCACGATAGCCACAATCTCACCCTCAGCTACCCTGACGGAGACATCATGGACAATAATGACGTCGCCATAGCCAGCATCAATGTTTTCAGCCGCGAAGATAGGTTCCACTTATTCTTCCCCCAGATATACCTGATAAAAAGCAGGATCATCAATTATGACTTGAGGCTGCCCCGCAGCCACCGTCCTTCCTTTATCCATAACATAAACCCACGAGGCAAACTCAAACAATATCTCCAGCCTATGCTCCACAATGAAAAAAGTCGTGCCATTATGAGAGAAATCTTTTAATTTCTGAAATATGCTCCTGCCCAACACAGGATTTATCCCCGCTGCTGGTTCGTCAAGGAGCAAAAGCGTCGGCTTAGCCATAAGCCCCCTGGCAACTTCCAGAAGCTTTCTCTGTCCTCCAGAAAGCTCACTAGCAGGGGAAAAAGCCCATTTATCCAGCTCCACAAGCTCCAGGATATCTAGAGCTTCTTGGATTAGTCCTTTTTCCTGCTCCTGCCACTTCCTCCTCAGGAAAAGGCTATTTAATAGCCTATCGCCCTGGTGTCCACGTGCTGCCACCAGCATATTGTCTAATACGCTCATTTGAAGAAAGAGTCGCGGCAATTGAAAGGCATTAACCAGCCCCAAAGCATAAATTTGGTGAGGAGCTAAGTTGCTGATGCAGCTACTATTGAAATAAATATTTCCCTGATCAGGTCTGTAGAGACCGAGGATGGTATTAAACAAGGTAGTCTTGCCACTGCCATTAGGTCCCACCAAGCCACAAATGCCACCCTGTTTGACATCCAGGCTTACACCATTGACGGCATAAACGCCACCAAAATGCTTGCTAACTTCCCTTATTTCCAACAATGGTCTTTCCATAATAAATTACACTGGTTTTCTATCTGTTGAGAATGCACTCTATCGAGAGCGAGGAAATTATACGTAAATGATTACTCTTTTTATACAGCCCCTTTTACCAGGGGCCATATAAAGACAAAGAGACGAACACCAAAGTGTTTGCTAACTTCCCTTATTTTTAGTAGCGCTTCTTCCATAACGAGCTAACTCTATTGCCTTTGTCTTAATCCGGCTTTCCTTTAACAAACCCTGTGGTCGGTAAAGCAAAACAAAGATAATTAAAGCACCAAATAAAATATATTGCAAGCTACTGGGGTCAATGGGCAAAATTAAATAATCCTTAGCCATATTTGCCCCCCGATCGAATAGCTCCACCAGCCCAGCACCTAACAATACTCCCCAGTTATTAGCTGGTCCTCCCAAAAGAACCATTATCCACACGGTAAAGGTAACCATAGGCATAAACATACCAGGGAGGACGCACTGAAGATACTGAGCATAAAGCCCACCAGCTACTCCGGCTATAGCCGAACCTAACATAAATGCTTGAGCTTTGTATTTAGCCCTGTCCTTTCCCAATGCTTCAGCAGCTACCTCATCCTCCCTTATGGCTCGCATTGCCCTACCATAAGGGGAGTTGGCCAAAAGTTGAACCACGAGGAAACAGATAAACAAACAAAAATAGACCAGGCCTATATTCACTAGAGCGTCAACACGATGAGAGGCACCCATCAGAGAAATAGCTGGTGAAACTGTTACCCCCCAATCACCTCCAGCAATCCAATCTTCAGATTTAACAATCAATCTCAAGATTTCACCAAAGGCTAAGACTACTATAGCTAAGTAATCCGCTCTCAACCTCAGAGCAGGCAAAGAAATAAGCAAGCCAAAAATAGCTGAGATTAAGGCGCCAGCGATAAGGCAAAGATAAAAGGGAAGACCAGTTTGAGAGAGGAGGGCATAGGTGTAAGCACCAATGAGAAAGAAAGCCACCTTACCAAAATTGGCAAGCCCGGCAAAGCCAAACTCCAGGTTCAGGCTCAGAGCTACTATGCCAAAGATGCCAATATAGACAATGAGGTCGAGAACATAAAGTAAGGGATCCAAATCAAGCTCTCCTAAACAACATAGCTAATCCCTGCGGCTTCACAATTAGAGTTATTATCAAAATCAAGAAAGCTATACCTATACGATATGTCGTGGAAAGCCCCAGAGCTATCAAACCTACCACCCCAATATTTTCAGCTAGTCCAATGATGAAGGCGGCGGCTATCGCGCCATAAAAGTTGCCAATGCCGCCAAGTATAGCAACGGCGAACATAGGTAATATGATATCCCATCCCGTCATAGGCCAGATCTGGGTATCTGCGCCCCGAAATATGCCAGCAATGGCTGCCAGTCCGGCACCAATAAACCAGGTTAGCCAAATAATCCGGTCAACACTGATTCCGGAGGCCAAGGCAAGCTCTGGATTGCTAGAAGTCGCCCTTATTGCTTTGCCTATCTTGGTTCTCACCAAAATAAAGTGCATGATAACTGCTAGAGCTAGGGCAGTAAAAATAAGCCATAGCCATAGACCAGTAACCCTCAGTGGGCCTATATCGAAGGTAGCCCAGATAGTGGTAAAATACAAAGGTCTCCAAGTCCAAATGCCGCCAATGGAATGCCTCAGGATAAAGCCCAAGGCAATGGAAGCCACCATAAGGTGGATTATGGTAGCTCCCCTTTTGGCTAAAGGCTGGAAGATGCCACGATAACATAAAAAACCCACTATCCCAGTGACCAAGAAGGCAACAATAAGAGCTGCTGGCAAACCTAACCCTAATTGCTCCGCCACAAAGTAGCCGATAAAAGCACCTAAGGTAATAAGTTCCGCATGGGCAAAATTGGGGAAATTAGACAGCCCATAGGTTAAGGTAAGCCCTACCGCCCCAATGAGATAAAGGCTTCCCGTAACCACCGAGTTAAATAATATTTGTGCCCAGTTGATTGTCATAGCTAAGCTAATAAATAAGATTTTAGCTCAGTTAAGTTGCTAATAGACTCCTGATAGTCATTCCCCGCCCTGTCAATATGGAAAGCATTTATACCAACCTGCTTAGGATTAAGAAAATCGAACTGCCAGTTATCGCCTACATGGACAACCTGACTTGGTTCGACATTCATTGTCTGGCACATCTGGAGATAAAAAGCAGGGGTCTTTAATTGTTTATAATGTGAGACGGAGGAAAAAATCTGAGCAAAATAACGCCTGACATCACGCAACAAGCAACGCAGCAGTTCCAATGGCGTGCCTGAGGCAATGATTAACTTATATTGATTAGCTAAAGATGAAAGGACTTCTGTTACCTCAGGATAATAGAATAGTTTATCCTGGCAACTTTGTATCACTGGTTCAGGAGCGCCTAAGTGCAAATACCTAAACCAGAAGTTTATATCATACCACTCCAGCCTTTGGTCACCGATTCTATCATACTCCATAGCCACGATTTCCTTCGCCTGAGCAAGCTCGATGCCTTTCTTTTGGGCATAAAGAGCCGGGATAGCCTCATGCCAAACAGCCTGGCTGAAGCCAGGTTTCACCAGCGTGCCCTCAGCATCAAAGGAAACTACCTTGATACATCCCTGAAGAACTTCTTTTTCCAGGAAGTTCCGATTAATTTGACTCATTTAAGTTGCTAATATTAGCATAGTTAGAAGCCGGAGGTCTATTTGCTAACTTATGTTTAGCAAAGGTAAAATAGCTCGAGGGAACTATGACAAAGGGTTTTTTGAACTTAAACCGCTTCAAACATGGCAGGGCAATAAAGCAAGGTAGTAAACAAAAAACTAATTTGCAAAGCAAGAAGAAAGTTAAAGGAAAGGTGTTTAAACTGTCACCCTGAGCCTGAACGAAGTGAAGGGGAAGGGTCTAGATTCTTCGCGGAGCCTGTTCTGAGCGGCGTGAGATTCTTCGCTTCGCTCGCAATGACAGGAAGTGAAGGGCTCAAAATAACAAGGCCACAGGCAAAATTAAAGAGCTTCTCAGAGGAAAGGGGAGTAAATTCTATGGCTAAGATAGATAAGTTTAGCTTTGGCTCCATAATTATCGATGGCAAAAAATATTCTCGAGATGTCCTTATCCTCGCCGATGGCATGATAACGAAAAGGAAGGGCGGCTTTTTGATGTTTGGCAGCCACAATATTAGGAAAGAAGAAATCAAAGAACTGGCCGAGGATAGGCCTGAGGCAGTAATCATCGGCACCGGCACCAACGGCAAAGCTAGTGTAGCCCCTGAGGTAGAGGGCTGGGCCAAGGAAAAGAATTTGAAACTGATAGTTCAACCATCATATCAGGCTGCAACAAGGCTAAACGAGCTTACAGAACAAGGTAAAAGGGTTGCTGCCCTGATTCATATAACTTGCTAGTTTGAGGCTCTACTCGAACTCACCCTTCCCCATGACGGCAAATATAATGGGCTGTTTAAAAATGTAGTTGCCCAATTTATTGGGCGACCGTGCCTGATAAATCAGGCAACTACAAAAAGATGCAAGTGAAAATCCTAAGCACTAAATACGAAATACTAAACAATACCAAAGCCCAAATGACAAAAATCCAAAACAAAACGAGTTTTGGTATTTGAATTTGGAATTTAGAATTTGTTTAGAGTTTAGAAATTAGGATTTAGAATTTAACAAAACGAGTTTTGGTATTTGAATTTGGAATTTAGAATTTGTTTAGAGTTTAGAAATTAGGATTTAGAATTTAA
>PCSL01000083.1:11154-11296 GCA_002772325.1 Chloroflexi bacterium CG23_combo_of_CG06-09_8_20_14_all_45_10 | reverse complement strand
TGCCATGATGGCTAAGGGTAGTTTGCTGGGTGTCAGGAAAAGTGAGAAACAAGGCCATGATAGGTTATGAGGAATTAACCCCTGGTTATGAGTTCCCTCCGGCTAGCTATGAATTAAGCGCCTCGCTTATCTCCAAGTATCT
>PCSL01000083.1:0-11063 GCA_002772325.1 Chloroflexi bacterium CG23_combo_of_CG06-09_8_20_14_all_45_10 | reverse complement strand
GGGTCACTTTCATTACCCCCGGGTACCATACACGCTTCCCAGGAGTTTGAGTTTTTCAAATTAGTACCTATTGGCGCCACAATAAATTGTCAGGCAAAAGTGGCGCGGAAGCTAGCTCGTGCTACCATGCATATGTTAGTATTGGAACTCGATGTTTTGGACCAAAATAGCGAAAGGGTGCAATCGGGAAAGGCAACTATTGTGTTGCCAGTCTAAGTGGGCAAATGCTGAGTGAAATTTGTCAGGGTAAATCCCTTCCTCAAGTGGTAAAACATATTACTCAGGAGAAGATCAACCTCTATGCTGAGGCTTCTGGGGATTTTAATCCTATTCATGTGGATGAATCTTTTGCCGCTGGAACACCTCTGGGCGGCACCATTGCCCATGGCATGCTTATTTTGGCTTATGTCTCAGAGATGATGGCGCTGGCTTTTGGCCAAAGTTGGTTTTCGGGAGGCAAGCTTTCTGCGAGGTTTAAAACACCAGCGCGCCCTGGAGATACTGTGACTGTCAGTGGAAAAATTGATTCCATTGAGCATAAGAATGGTATATCATATGCTAATTGTAGCCTTGAATGCTGTAATCAAAAGGATGAGACAATAGTTGTCGGTGGGGCGGTGGTTAGGCTTGTGAATAACATCCCTTTTTGTCACCCTGACCCTGAACCCTTCGCCTCTTGTCATTGCGAGCGAAGCGAAGCAATCTCGTTTGCGCTCAGGGTAAACTCCGTGAAGGGCTCAGAATGACAGGAAGCGAGGGGCTTGAGATGACACGGGCAAACTTTTGAGGAGAGGCACATGGCTCAAGGTGATAGGAAAGTAAGAATAGCAGTTGATGCTATGGGTGGTGATTATGCTCCCGAGGAGATAATCAAGGGGGCAGTTCTTGCCGCTCAGAAAGGCGATGTAGAAATTGCCTTGGTTGGCCCGGTAGACATATTGAAAAAAGAGATAGCCAGGTGTAATTCTTCTGCTAGTTTGCCTATCCGTTACGTTCAGGCAAGTGATGTTATAAAGGAAGGTGAGCCACCTGCCTTAGCAGTTCGTCGCAAGCCCAATAGTTCTATAGCTGTGGCTACAAAGCTGGTAAAAGCAGGAGAGGCGGATGCCATGGTTGGTGCTGGCTATTCAGGAGCAGTGGCTGTTAGCGCCATTCAGTATCTGGGCATGATTGAGGGGTTAGAGCGCCCAGCAATCGGGGGGACTTTTGGCAGCTTTGCTCCTAACATAGTATTAATGGATCTTGGAGCTAATGTGGATTGTAAGCCATATCATCTTTTGACCTTTGCTATTGCTGGTTCTGTCTTCGCCAAAAAGTTTTTCAATATTGCCAATCCCACAGTGGGCTTGTTAAGCACTGGTGCTGAGGAGGGTAAAGGAAATGAGGCAGTTCGTGAGGCTTATCCCCTCCTTAAAAACAGCGGTTTAAATTTTATTGGCAACATAGAGGGTAGCGATATCTTAAGCGGGAAGGCCAATGTGATAGTCTGTGACGGATTTGTGGGCAATGTACTTTTGAAATTCTATGAAAGCTTGGGAGACCATGCCTTAAATTACATGAAGCGGAAACTGAAGAAATATCCCCCGTTGAGCGGCATAGCTGAGTTATTGTTTAATAGATTGTTCCCGGTAACCAAAATGTCTTATGAGGGTGAGGAGAAAGGTGGCGGTATTCTATGGGGTGTTAATGGTGTTGTCCGAATAGCACACGGGGCTTGTCGAGCTCCACACATGGCCCATGCCATAGCAAGCGCCAGAAAGGCTGTGGAGGCTGATATCGTTGGCTGTTTGAAGTCGGAATTGGCAAAATTCCAAAAAGCAGGCAAATTATAAAGGAGGTGCAAATGTCTGTTGAAGAGGAAATAAAGGAAATAGTGGCCGGGATTGTTCATGTTGATAAGAGCATCCTCACGCGGGAGGGCTCTTTACGTAAGGATATAAAGGCAGATTCCTTGGATATAGTGCAGGCGTTAGTGGCAGTGGAGGATAAATTTGATATTGAGATCCCTGATGAGGAGGCCCAGAAATTTCAAAACTTCGGCGATTTTGTTGATTATGTGGAAAGACGTGTGGCAGAAAAGGAGAAAGTTTAGCCGTGCCTCTTAAAGGCAAACTAACTTTGGTCACCGGCAGTGGACGAGGTATTGGCAGAGCCATTGCTCTAAAGCTTGCCTCGCAAGGCAGTGATATTATTGTCAATTTCTTCCGCCGCCGCGAGGCTGCCGAGAAGACAGCCAAAGATATTGAAGCCCTGGGAGTGAAAGCTGAGGTCATCAGAGCTAATGTGGGAGACCCAGCGAAGCTCGATGAAATGTTTGACACGATTGCCACTAAGTTTGGTCACCTGGATATTTTGATTAATAACGCTGCTTCAGGCGTAGGTCGCTCAGTCCTGGATGTTGATATCAAGGCTTGGGATTGGACTATGAACATCAATGCCAGAGCTTTTTTGCTCTGTGCCCAAAGGGCAGCTAAGCTGATGGAGGGAAGGGGTGGTAAAATGGTCAGCATCACTAGCTTGGGTTCCTCCTTCGTGTTACCTACCTACGCCGTTGTAGGAATATCTAAGGCTGCTTTGGAGGCCTTAACTCGTTACCTGGCGATAGAGCTGGCTCCTAAAGGCATCTGTGTTAATGCCGTGGCTGCCTCTGCTGTGGAGACGGAGGCACTGAAGTTCTACATTAGAGAGGGGCTGATGAAAGATATTCGTCAAGCAACCCCAGCGGGAAGGATGGTCATTCCTGAGGATGTAGCCAACGTGGTGGCTTTTCTATGCAGTGAGGAAGCTTTTATGATAAGAGGGCAAACAATTATCGTTGATGGAGGCACTTCTGTAGCACTGTTCATGGCTGCGGGAAAGGAGGAAAGATGATGAGCATGCCGCGTGTTGTAGTTACCGGTATGGGCACTGTTAATCCTCTAGGCTTGGATGTAGAGGAATTTTGGCAAGGATTAGTAGCTGGAAAGTCGGGAATCGATCTTATTACTCGCTTTGACGCTAGCAACTTCTATGTGAAGGTAGATGCTGAGGTAAAGAATTTTGACCCCACGAAATACATGAACCCAAAGGCGATTGATCGCTCTACTAGGGCGGTTCAATTTGCTATTGCTGCGGCTAAGGAAGCAATAAAATCAGCCGAATTAGATATGACTAAAGAATGTCCTGAGCGGGTAGGTGTTAGTGCTGGCTGTATGGTAGAAAGTAGCTATATTGTCAGGCAAAGTGAGTTGATTAATAAGCGTGGACCGAGAAGAGCTGACCCTCTTTTTATCGCCAAATCAGGTCCCAGCGCAGCGTCAATGCAGATAGGGATGTTCCTGGGAGCTAGAGGACCTAATTCTAGTGTGAATAGCCTTTGTGCTACTGGAGCTGATGCTATAGGAACGGCCCTAAATTTCATTCGCTTGGACTATGCTGATGTAATGATAGCTGGAGGGGCTGATTCCAGTTTAGACCCTGTTTCTATGGCTGGCATTGATATTGTGGGAGCTCTTTCTCGTGAGCCAGACCCAGCTAAGGCTTGCCGTCCCTTTGACCTTAGTCGCAGTGGCTTTATTTATGGTGAGGGAGCAGGGCTAGTTGTTTTGGAAAGCTATGAACATGCCAGAAAGAGGGGTGCGCCAATCCTGGCTGAATTAGCCGGTGCCAGTTGGTCTTTTGATGCTCATGATGCCACTGCCCCTACCCCTGAAGCGGAGGCTTACGCTATGAAGGCCGCTCTGCAAAATGCCGGGGTAAAACCGGAAGAGGTTGATTATATCAATGCTCATGGCACCAGCACCAGGTTAAACGATTCCAATGAAACTAAAGCCATTAAGATGGCTCTTGGAGACTACGCTTATAAAGTCCCGGTAAGTTCCACCAAGTCCATGATCGGTCATATAGTAACGGCTGCCGGCGCTATCGAAACTATTGCCGCTATATTAATTATGAATAAGGGGATCATCCATCCCACCATAAATTATGAAACACCTGACCCGGAGTGCGACTTGGATTACGTTCCCAATGTGGCCCGCCGGGCACAAGTGAATGTTTGTTTGAAGAATAGTTTTGGTCTTGGTGGGGAAAATTGCTGTTTGGTACTTAAAAGGTTTAGCGATTGAGGAGCAGTCAGCATTCAGTAGTGCGAGGCTTTAGCCTCGTGCACGACCCTAAAGGGTCGCACTACGGTAGCTGAAAACTGAAAGCTTAGTAGGATGACATGGAACTAGAAGGTAAAGTAGCCCTGGTAACCGGTGCCTCTCGAGGTATGGGTAGAGCCATTGCCTTAAAGCTTTCCAGCCTTGGTTCTAAGGTGGCAGTTAATTATGTCGGGATTGAGGCTGATAATAAGTCTGATGCTGATAGTGTGGTGGAAGCTATAATCCGCCAGGGTGGAGAAGCTGTGTCAGTCGAAGCTGATGTTCGGGATGGCAACGCGGTTAAAGCTATGGTACAACAAGTGATTGACAAATGGGGCAAGATTGATATTTTGGTAAATAATGCTGGCATTACCAGGGATAATTTGTTGCTGCGGATGTCTGACGAAGCCTGGGATGATGTAGTCAATACTAATTTACGAGGGGCCTATTTGTGCACTAAGTTTGCCTTGAGGTCTATGATAAGGCAAGGGTGGGGGCGCATTGTTAACATTGCCTCCATTGCTGGATTGATAGGCAATGTCGGGCAAACTAATTATGCCGCATCTAAGGGCGGGTTGATTGCCTTTACCAAGAGTGTAGCTCGGGAGGTAGGCTCGCGGAGTATAACCGCAAATGCTGTGGCGCCAGGTTTCATCAAGACTAAGATGACGGAAAAGCTGCCTGAAGAGATAAAGAAATCTATTTTATCGATGACATTGCTGCAGCGCTTTGGCGAGCCAGAAGAGGTGGCTGAGCTGGTAGCTTTCTTAGCTAGTGATAGAGCTAGCTATATCACAGGGCAAGTCATTGCCATAGATGGTGGCGTATCTACTTGACCATTCAACTAAAATCAAAAATCAAAGGGCAGAATTTATGATAAATCCTAAGCACGAAATTCGAAATTCTAAACAAATTCAAAGCACTAATGACCAAAACTTGTCCTCGAAAGAAGTGAAGTTCAAAGCAAAATGAGTTTTTGGTATTTGAATTTTGGATTTAGATGTTGTTTAGGATTTAGAGCTTAGAATTTAGAATTTCCATAGTTTTTTTGCATTTTAATTTTTTATTTTTGATTTTCCAGGGTGGAATATCCTGCTGCTGGTTAGCTCATTCAGGAAATTCTTGAGCCCAGCTACATATTCATCTACTTCACGGCGCTCAAGTCTCACCACTTTGTCGGCTATTTTCTGACAATAATTGCAATGAGCGCATCCAGAGAGGCAATCTTGTTTCTTGAAGAAATCAATAAAACCTTCTAGAGCCTGGTTATCAATGTAGACCTTGGGCGGCGAGCTTATCTGGCTGATTTGTATGTTGGATGGAGTAGGGCTGGCACATTTAATTGTGGGATCAAGAGCGTTCAAGATATCGTATAGGTTTCCTTGATACTGACGTGATGAGTATGCCGCGGCAGCGTTTAAGATGGACTCGGTGGGCATTGATCTGCCGCTGATTTTAAAGAGCTCAATGCCTATTTCCTCATAAACATGTATGTCCTCAGGTCTTATCCAGCGGGCCTTGATAATTTGAGAGGTATCACTGAGCCTGTCTATGGTACAATGAAGTACACAGTAGTCCATGTGGAATCCATTAAGCGGGTTATAGCTTTGACTAGCATGCCCCAGGGTATTGTAGTGGTAGTATTCGTAGGGGCACTGATATAGGCAGAGATTGTTCATCAGTACGCTGAGTTCACACTTTACTGCGCCTTTAATAGCCTTGAGTAGTTTAAAATCTCGATTTATATTGGCATCCAGGGTAATGGAATCGGCGCCTAACGATTCAAACATTTGGGCTCTAGCCACGCTATTCACCTTGGCTATAGTTGACACTCTCACATTTAGATGAGGGAACTGTTTTTTTATCAGCTCTAGCAAGTATGGAATAGCCACCGTAACGTTATCTACTCCAGCGCTACTGATCCACTCCAGATGTTTTAGCAATTCTCGATGGGTATTCTCATCCCATTCCATGTTGTTCATACACGGAGCGTTCAGGAGATAATCGAAGGTTAAACCTGCGGAACGAGCTAGCTTGATATACTCTTCCGCTTTTTTTCTTGTCATTTTGGGGATATCGGGTCCTGCTCCACCACTACCTATCATTGTTGTGGGCAAAACACCATATATCTGGATATCTGCCCCCATCTGGCTTAACGGCGCTATCAGGTCCTCATCCCAATTCGTTGGTGCTAATAATCGCATGTTATTTCACTTGCTTGCTGATGTTAGCACGAGTTATAGGAGATTTGCAATAGTTACCCTTTCCCGCTGTTGGAGGAACGATATATGGGACAGCAATATATTACATATGTTATGATATACGAGAAAAGATTGTCAATACTGCCTGTCAAGTATTGACCGAGTGATATACCTCTGGCAAATATCTCTTGGAGGTAGGCGAGGCTCTACTTTCGTGCAAATAAAAGGATGAATATTAAACAGATATTGGAGAAAACTGCTAGTGAGGTGCCGCAAAAGGAAGCTATCATCCTTGGTTCTCAAAGGATTACTTATAGAGAATTGGAGGAAGCTTCTAACAAGACAGCCAACGCCCTTATAGGGCTAAGATTGGAGAAGGGTGACCATGTGGCTATTTTAATATCACATAGCCCTGAATGGGTTATCAATTATTTCGGAGTTATTAAGGCTGGGGGCGTAGCCGTGCTTCTGAGTTCTATGCTCAAAGCACCTGAGCTCGATTCTTTATTGCGTGATTCTGATGCTAAAATCCTCCTAACTGAGAAGAAATTCTCCCAGATGCTCTCTGCTGTTTTGTCTGGCATCCCCTTACTAAGGCCGGTTCTAGAAGTCGATGGAGACTCTTATAAAACAATGGCAGCTGGTAGTTCTGCGGCATCGCCTGATGTTGATATAGACGATGTGGATGAGGCTACTATCATATATACCTCTGGCGTGTTAGGGAAGCAAAAGGGTGTGGTGCATACCCATGCTTCCCTTTCGGGTCCCCTTAGCATAATTTCCGCAGGCATAGAGCGAGGCAAAGAAGATGTGATTATAGATACTGTTCCCTTCTTCTACCTTTTCGGCTTGGGCGAGGTTCTTCTTGGTTCCGTTATAAAGGGGTGCACTGTGGTAATCATCCCACAGTTTACCCCCAGGGCTTGTTTAGAGGTTATACAGAAGGAAAGAGGGAGCATCCTTTTTGGGGTTCCAGCAATACATAATGCCTTAGCTATGTTGCGGGATGAGGTCATCAAGAGCTATGACCTTAGTTCCTTGAAGGTGGGCTCTACCGCTGGAGCAAAATCCTCTCCTCGCCTTATGAAGATGCTGGAGGATAAGTTCAATTTAACTCTCTGTGAGACATATGGTCTTTCGGAACTTTTCGTTGTTTCTATGAGCACTCTTGATAACCACAAGCTGGGGACAGTTGGCAAGCCTATTTGTGACCTCAAGGTAATAGATGACGGTGGTAAGGAAGTTACGCAAGGCGAGATAGGGGAGGCTGTCTTCAAAGTCCCCTGGGTGATGAAAGAGTACTATAAGGCGCCTGACCTCACGGCTCAGGTCCTTAAAGATGGCTGGTTTTATACCGGTGATTTGGTCAGGATGGATGAAGATGGTTACCTTGAGTATGTGGAGAAGAAATCTTTCATAATAGTGACCTCATCGGGACTTAAAATTTCTCCCTGGGAGGTTGAGGAGGTGCTTTTGAGACATCCCGGTGTAGCTGAGGCAGCCTATGTCGGAGTTAAAGATGTACGAGGTGGGCAGATTCCTACAGCTTTTATAGTACTTAAGGGAAGGCAAAGTGCTACTGCAGAGGAAATGTCCAGTTTTTGCTGCCAAAACCTAGCTGACTTTAAGTTGCCTAAGAAATTTGAGTTTGTGGGTAGTATACCCAAGACTGGCTCAGGAAAGATTGATAGACAGCGACTCAAAGGGGGGATGCAATTCTAGAATTAGCTTGAACTAGAGCGCTGCGACTGGTAACGCCTGGGCTTTGGTTATTTGACTTCGAAATAGATATTGACAATAGTAACCCCATTTGCTAGCGTTGCTTGCTTAGCTTTATGCATCCAGTCCTTAATCATGGAGAGAGCATAATTTGAAAATACTTCTTGTTTATCCACAATACCCAGATGCCTTCTGGAGTTTTAAGTACGCTTTGAGATTCATTTCAAAAAAGGCGGCTTTCCCTCCTTTGGGATTACTAACGGTAGCTGCCATGCTTCCTAACGAGTGGCAGAAAAAGCTTGTAGATATGAACACAACAACCTTAAGCGAGGAAAACATTAAATGGGCTGATTATGTATTTATCAGTGCTATGATTGTGCAAAAAGAATCGGTGAAGGAAGTTATTGCCAGATGTAAGAAATTCAATACTAAAATAGTTGCCGGTGGTCCCCTTTTTACCACGGCATATAAACAATTTGCGCTATATGAACAGTTTGATCTTAGTGATGTAGACCATTTTGTGCTTGGTGAGGCCGAAGCTACACTTCCACTCTTCTTAGAAGACTTACAGAAGGGACGTGCTCAACATATTTACACATCTAACGAGCACCCTGATATAACAAAAACACCTATCCCACTTTGGGAGCTTATTGACATGAAAAAATATGCTTCAATGAATGTCCAGTATTCTCGAGGCTGTCCTTTCAATTGTGAATTTTGTGACATTATTATCTTAGACGGGCACAGGCCACGGACAAAGGATAAAGACCAGCTAGTAGCTGAACTTGAGGCATTATATTGTCAAGGATGGCGGGATGGCGTATTTATTGTTGATGACAATTTTATAGGAAATAAGAGGAAGTTAAAGGCAGAAACGCTACCAGCGATAATTAAATGGTCACAGGAGAGAAAATACCCCTTTGGGTTTCTTACCGAGGCATCTATAAATCTTGCTGATGATGAAGAGCTAATGCAATTGATGACCAAAGCAGGGTTTGACACGGTATTTGTTGGCATTGAAACTCCAAATGAGGAGAGCCTAGCCGAATGTAGCAAGCTTCAAAATGTGAATCGTGATTTGATAGCCTCAGTTAAGAAGATGCAAAACTATGGACTACAGGTACAAGGGGGGTTTATTGTGGGCTTTGACAGCGACCCACCTTCAATTTTTAAAAGTCAAATCAATTTCATTCAGAGGAGTGGAATTGTTACTGCAATGGTTGGTTTGCTAATTGCTCCGCCTGGCACAAGACTATACCAACGACTGAAAAAGGAAAAGCGTTTATTGCCGGGCGGTTCTGGCGACAATACAGATGGTACAATCAACTTCATCCCTAAGATGGACTATGAAACTCTCATCAATGGCTATAAGAATATCGTAAAGACAATCTATTCATCCAGACATCATTACGAGCGGATTAAAACATTTCTAAAAGAATATAAACCTCGAAGAGTGAGGAAGGCCAAACTCCACTTTTACCAGCTTAGAGCGGTTGTTAAATCCATGTGGTTTTTGGGTGTCAAAGAAAAAGGAAGGAGATATTACTGGAGGCTTTTTGGTTCCACCTTGTTCAAAAAACCCCGGTTTTTCCCTTTATTCATAACTCTTACCGTCTATGGATTTCACTTCCGTAAGGTTGCTAAGAAAATACAGTAGCACCCCAATTTTGGGTCGGTATTAGTGGGTTAACCTCCTATTAGACCCTTCTATTTAGGAGTGGGCGTTTTGTGCCATGGGGTGAGGACAGCGACTTAATCAATCACTGCCGTAGAATCCAAACGAAATAAGCCCTTCACCGTTATGAACTGCGGTTGCTGCTGAGGCTTCATTAACATAAAGTTCATCACATTGAAGCTGGGATAAGACCATCTAAAAGATTCAATAAATCCATCTAAGGCTTGGTTAGCAATATAGGTTTTGGGTGGCTGGGCTTGCAGAAGGGAGCGCAAGCTTAGTTGTATTATGGCTTAATCCTCACCATACCATGCGAGCCAGATACACCCCGGCCCATTGTGAATTGCTATCAGTGGCAAGACTGGAGTGACATAGAGCTCGGCGCAATCGAAGCGGGATAAAAGCCTTCTCTTTAGTTCCTCTGCCTCATCAGGCACATTGGCGTGATTTATTACAGCATGCAGTTTTTTATTTCCGTTTCTCTCCTTCACTATCTCCAGCATCTTTTCCATCAGCTTGGTTTTAGTTTTAGCTCTTGTTAATGGTACTATCACTCCTCCGGTGGAAGCATCTAGTCCTAAGAGTGACTTCGTGGAGATTGTGGAGCTAGCCCAATGGCGAGCTTTGCCTATTCTGCCTCCCTTTGCCAGGTAATAAAGGTCTTCGACTATGAAGATCTGGCTTACTTGCGTTACCATATTGTTAGCTATCTCGGTTATTTCGGAGAGGCTTTTTCCCTTGGCAGCCGCCTTCGCTGCTTCCAGAGCAATGAGCATTTGAGCTCCACAACAGGTGCCACTATTAATTATTTCAATGGCGACTTTGCCTAACTCACCTCGGACCATCTCTTTAGCTTGCGTTGCAGCATTATATGCCATGCCTAATCTTGGGCTATAAGTTACACACAAAATGGACTTTACTTTCTTGCCTAGCTCTCGATAAGCCTCCAAATAATCTGATATAGAGGGAGACGAAGTTGTGGGGAATTTTTCCGCCTCCCTTAATTGAGGTAATTGAGCATAAAACTCACTTAGATTTATATCTGTGTCCAGATAATCTTTGCCATCCATCGTAATATGGGTTGGTATCACTTTAATACCATGAGCTTCTGCTATTTCTTGTGTCAAAAGGGAAACTGAATCAGTCATTACGGCTACCTTTTTCATATTAACCTCCTTATCATTAGTGAGGCCGTTTAATTTTGCCTCATCCAATTTTAATACGCTTCACCTCCAAGATTCTCGTAGTGCGACCCTTTAGGGTCGTGCACGAGGCTAAAGCCGCGCACTATATTTTTAAACAGCCTCATTAGTGGGAAAGCTGTTCTAATCAATCGCTGCCGTAGAA
>PCSL01000004.1:21069-24132 GCA_002772325.1 Chloroflexi bacterium CG23_combo_of_CG06-09_8_20_14_all_45_10 | reverse complement strand
AGCGCACAATCAAAGCCCAGGCGATAAAAGTAATGTGGAAATGATGAAGGTAGCCGCCCCCGTTCCACAAGTGACTGAAATTTCGAGATTCGCACCATTGTGGGCAAACCCTGGCGAAGTCGAACTAAATCGCTGAGCGAAGCATACTGGACCGGGGTATTTTCCACTTCCCCGGGAGAACCAAATTGAATCGCCCCCTTAAGAGCCCCCGCAAAGCCCATCTCATTCATAGAACGGAGGTATTCTCCCTGTTCTTCAGCCACTTTTTCCTCCGACACGGTTTCCACGGATTTGCGACGCTCGAAATATGCCTTGCGAGGAAAGACCAGGTCGTTAGTGCGAAGCTGCTGAGGTGGCTTTGGCTTGCCAAGCATGTCCAGCAGTCGTTGGCGGGTAACCTCATCAACTTGAACCTTTCCGGCTAACTCAACAATCTTGTGTGATGAGGACACCGAACTGGTGCTGCAATCACACACTGCGGAATAGTCACATCCTCTGCCAAACCAGGCACATACCGGCAAATTGCTCGGGTCGTTGGAGATAAGTGCCTGCAGCAATAGGTCTCGCCGGTGACGCATTTCCTCCCGAACCGCTTCCAGGTCAGGAAAAGCGACATGATAGGCGGTAAGGGGAACCCCTCCTGATTCCTCCGCGCCCTGCCGTTCATAAATGACAATCTCACCCTCACCAACATTGACCATAGCACAATACATGCCCACCTGTTCAATATAAGTTGGCCTTTGCTGAAGTAGGCTCTTTCCCTTCGTCAGGGGTGAAGTTGTCTTAACTTCCACCGGAACATTTTCATAGATGTCAATCTTGCCCACTATGCCTTCGGCCTCCACAAATTGCTCCAGATACTCCTCGCGAGATACAGCGAACCCAAAAATCTTATGAAACCCTGTGCCGGCCAACATGAGCTGCTGTTTCTCCAGAGGAGGAGCTATCTCAGGATACTTCCTGCGAAAATAAGCTTGCTTCAGATTGGTCAAATCAGTCACCGTAATGTGATATGGAGGACGCCGACTCCTCAATTTCTCCATCACGGCATCCTTAATCGAGCGATTAGCCTCGATATGGGACACATAAGATGCGATATCAAAATCAGGCATTTTACTGTTTACCTTATATTATAGAGCCTTATAAGAATAACTTCACTATGTCATTGCGAGCCAAATTTCCTCTCCCTTGACGGGAGAGGATTAAGGTGAGGGTGATTGGTGAAGCAATCTCACGCTTCTTGCTATAATTTTCACTGCCACGCTTTTAGGCGTCTGAAAGCGTCGAGCTTCTCTTTATCGCCAATCTTGGCTTTGTCTAGAGCCTGAGCTAGAAACTGGATGCTGCTATCGTAAGTTTTCCTGTCCACAGGATAGGGATAGCCATCCTTGCCGCCGTGGGCGAAACTGTAGCTTGCCGGGTCTCGCAGGCTGACAGGAACTTCATAAACCAGCTCTGAGATGAGGCTCAAGGCACGAAGCGTCTTTGGGCCTACACCTTCAAGCCCCAACAGAGACTCAAAGTTTTGTGGTTGATGCTCATAGGCAATGGTGAAGATCTTACTCAGTCTATCGGGATGAATGTCTTCCAGGCTGATGTAAGGTCGCCGAGGCAAAGTTAAGGTTTTTAGCTTCTTTAATTGGGTTACAATATTCCCCGGTTTTTCCTCAGCAGCAACATGGGCAATAACATTCCTTGCTTGTGTGCTCTCTGATGCCACCAAGTTTAGGGCTTCGCCCCTAGCTTGGGAGCAAATAGCTGCCTCCGGCTCACAAACAAAATCACTAACTTTTTCCCCTAACCAGTGATACCTTCGGGCATAGCGGTTAATCTCATTCATTCCTTGCTGAATAACCGCCCAGGAGCCGTCTTTAGTAAAGAAGAAAGTATGATGATAAAGCTGATAGCCATCTTGAAGGGCTGAGTTGTCCACTTTGGCTGACATCCGACTGGCATATATTAGAGGCGATGGATTTACCTTTAGTAGATGCCCAAAGCTTTCTATCTCCGTTGGAGTTTTTCGGGATGTTTTGCCTTTGCCACCGGCAATGAACAAGCCGAGCTCCTTTTCTAGTCCCCTTGTCCCTTCTTTCAGAGCACCGCAAACAGTAGTGGTAACGCCGCTGGAATGCCAGTCATAGCCCAAAACGCAGCCAAAGGCTTGAAACCAGAAAGGGTCAGAAAGGCGGCGCAGCATCTCCTCAGACCCAAATTCGTCAACAATGACAATGGCTATCTCCCGAGCTAGCTGGGACATCCGCCCAAACAGCCACGGAGGCACCCTCCCATAATGCAAAGGCAAATTGGCAATCCCGGTTCTTTGTGCTGGGGTAGGCATATTTTGCTCCGAGGATATTATACAGCAGAAGGCATAGTCGCAGTGATGGTGTTGGTAGGGCACAGAAGACTACCAGCATGTGACTAAAAGCTAAATTTCGTATACTATATAGAGACCGTAATGGCTAATCAAAAGGTAAGTTTCAGAACAGAAAAAGAGCTGCAGGAGGTGGTATTACAGGAAAAGGTAAGGGGAACTCCTGACTTAGAAATTGGTCAGAAATACGGAGTTACATTTAGATACATTGAGCGGCTTATTACCAAATCACAAGGAATCAACGTTAGTGCATTAGGCGTTCCTAAAAAGCTAAAGACTATCCAACCTAAGGGCTTTAAAGAAGAACGGAATACCATCTGGAGCTTCAAAAACCGTGGCAGTTGGGCAACCCACAGCGGAGAATATAGAGGTAACTGGTCACCATACATTCCAAGAAACGTTATCTTAAAGTATTCCAGCCCCGGAGAGACTGTTCTGGATTATTTCTGTGGTGCTGGAACAACCGCTGTAGAGTGCAAACTTTTAGGAAGAAGATGTATAGCCCTTGATATTAATGATAAAGCCATTGAACTAGCAAAAGAGAATATAAGTTTTAATATAGAGACACAGCAATTAGCATTTAGTTGTGACGAAATCCATCCTCAAGTCTATGAACCTGGATTATCAGTTGGCGACGCCAGAAATCTATCATTCTTACCAGATAACTCCATAGACTTAATCTGTGCTCA
>PCSL01000004.1:18142-21053 GCA_002772325.1 Chloroflexi bacterium CG23_combo_of_CG06-09_8_20_14_all_45_10 | reverse complement strand
ATTCTGCGACGTTGATGAATTTTTAAAGGAAATGATAAAGGTTGCCAGAGAAAGTTTTAGAGTGCTAAAGCCAGGAAAGCAATGTGCCATCCTAATAGGAGATATGCGAAGAAAAAAACATGTGATTCCACTAGGATTCAAACTTATAAATGTCTACTTGGACGCCGGATTCAAATTGCGGGAACTTGTTATCAAGCGGCAGCATAACTGCAAGACTACAGGATTTTGGTACGCTAACAGCATAAAATACAATTTTCTTCTTTTAGCCCATGAGTATCTACCGATTTTTGAGAAACCCAAATTGCCAAGCCCCTCAGGTGCAAGAGAACAAGTGGCAGATTATAGTGTGGTAACCCCCATCTTAAAGAAGCTACCATTAAAGAGGAAATTAGACGGGTTTGAAACTGCAACAGTATGGATCTTTGCGGAAAAAGATTTTGAAAAACGCTTAAATAAGAATGTAATTGATAGATATTCAAATGGAGATGGGTACTTCACCATGACTTTTGCTTCTCACTCTGAAAATGACACTCACCTTATCAAGGATAGAGGAAAGGATAGGAAAAGATTACTTTTTATTAAGTCACCATTTTTGATTAGTAATCCTTCTCGCTCAAACATTGAGTTCTACTTGGAGAGAACAAAGGAGATTATAAATCGGGATTTACCTAAAATAGCTGATGGTGGATTCATAGTAATTCAAACACAAGATGTAAGAATAGATGGATATGTAGAACCTCTTGCCAAGAAGGTAATAGATCTAATTATATCTGATAATTTATGGCTGAAGGAAATCGTGATTATTACAAAAGAGGGCCAAATCTCAAAGGTTCAACCGCCAACTGAATACTTGAAGATAAATCACCAGTATTTACTTGTTTATGAAAAAACAAAGGAAGATACGAATGGATAGATTTACTTTACTAAAGGAAAGATGGGAAAAATCAAACTTGCCAGCGGCATTTTACCATACAACCTTTGTAGAGAATGTCCCCCTTATCCTTAAAGAGCAGAAATTTATTGCCAATAAAGGCGGATCTATATGCCAAGAGAAAAATGGGCTGGTATCATTATCAGATAGAGTAACTAAAGGAATCGTTGAATTTTTCGGGAATGTTGTTTTTGAGTTTGATGCAGTATCAATTTACAGAAAGAACACGTTAATTGCTCCCAAGAATTATGGAAGTTCAAGTGATATTAAAAAATATGATGAAATTCCTCTTTTTGAGAACGAGTGGGCTATACCTGAGGAAGTTAAATTTGATCTAGGTGACATTAACGAAGTGCTCCTCATAACAAGCAGGAACCTTAGGGAATCGGCATTTAAGGATGTTATTAAAGCGCTAAAAAGCAAAGATATTGAATATACTTTCTTACCCGAAAGATGGCTTTCAGACAACGATGTGACCGATATGACAAGTTATCTTATCAGAACCAGAGGTTGGAGGAAATTTAACAAGGTGGCAAGGCATGTCTAATTTTCTCAAATTTCTTGAAAAACTTGCACTACATTGTGGTATTAGATTAGATGTTGAAAAATTTAAAGACGAAGATGAATACGAATTGGCAGCAAATATACTGGATGAAATCAATAAATTTCTCTATCAGAAAAAGGCCACTTTGCCTTCTGAATATGTCTCTGAATTCCACGAGTACTGGGAAGAAAACCACGAAAGGGTATTGTCTCCGAAAGTCAATCTGAATGGGGAGTGTTTGGCAGTAGCCAAAGTGTTAGATGGCATCTATAAGAGTAACATCATTAAAGTTCAGTTGGATACCCTTGACTTAACTAAAGAAGAAATTGCCAATGTAAGATTTTTTACTGCAATTCAGGATTTCAATATTGATGTTCACGCAAGAAGCAATCCTTTTGAGTTTTATAAAAGACACCCAGATTGTTTCAACCCTAAAAAAGTAAAGAACAATGATTTGTTGGTAGACGAACTTCTGAATTTTCTTGGTGCGCAGTCACAGAGAGATAAACGAAAACCTTGGATGTTGAATGCCACAGGATTACTGGTAGAAAAATATGACTCATCAGCATACAAAATTAATGAGTTTCACGATGGAAACGTAGTTGAGATTGTTAAGGCACTAACAGCCGAAGAGCGATATGGCTTTTCTACCAAAAAAGCTCACATGTTCTTAAGAGATATGGCTGATTTAGGAGTATGGAAATACAAAAGGAACATAGAGAAATTGGATGTGATGAGCGACAAGAATACTATGAGAGTGGCTTTAAGAACGGGGATTCTCCAATTTCGCATCCCTTTACTTGCCAGTTTCTTGGATGTTTTTTGTTATCAATATTCTATGGTAGACAGATTAAACCGCGAAGCATGGAGAAAGGTATGGGAGGAATGGGGCAGGATTCCCTACAATCATAGACCTCCAACACCAGCATCGATAGACTACCTAATTTTTAGACTTGGCAAGATAGCTTGTCGCCCAAACAAACGTTTTTGTCCGCCCGAGAAAGAAGTAACTGAGAAGAAATTAGAGAGTTTAATCCCACAGGATAGGCTGATTTTCGGAGCTGATAGGTACTGTATTTTTAGTGAAGTTTGCCAGTTAGAGAGAAAAATGTTAAATGCCCCCAATAGCATTTCGATTGAAGGAAGAACAGGGTGGAAAAGCGGGAAGACCAATGATGGTGGAGGAGGCGGAATTTCCTCTTGAGGAGATAAAGCATTATTGCCAAATTGCCACCGCTTTAAAAAAGACAATGGAAGTCCAGGAAGAGATAGGCAACTTGTATTTGGATATTGAAAAGGGAATCGTTAGCATTAACGATAAAGTCGGGCGTCGGATATAGAGGAATGTCGAAAACTGGGGGAGTCTCCACTAATTCGGATGATTTTGGACTTAGCTATAAACAAATATGCTTTCAGTGATAATTATTTTGAGGAGG
>PCSL01000004.1:12084-18125 GCA_002772325.1 Chloroflexi bacterium CG23_combo_of_CG06-09_8_20_14_all_45_10 | reverse complement strand
TGATAATTATTTTGAGGAGGTGCTAATCGTTGGCAGGTAGAAGGGATGAGAGTAAGCCATTAACCAAATTGCAAATAATCGCGAATCTTTACAGGGACAAGCTTATCAGTGAAAGGGTGCTATGGAACTTATTGGGGGCGAGATTTAGAAAACACGAAATAGAACTAATAGACGAAGGGCTGAGAGGGAAAATAGCAACACAAGAATGACATGCTAACCATAGATGGCGGGGCAAAATCTGGAAAGCGGGATTACAGTGCGCTATTTCAGCCTCATTCTTTAAGAAGCTCATACACCGCTCGGGCTAATCTCACCTGCTCTTCTTCGTTTAAACTGAGTCCGCTTTCCAGTCGGTTGATATATTCATTGATTTCAGCGTCTTCCTCTCTTAGCTGGGCTATTTTCTCATTCTGATTTCCGATATCTGAGTCAAGTTCTCCCAAATCCAGACCCAGGCTAAATCTGCTATCTAGAAAAGAAAGGGTAAGCTTTGTTGCCACAGGGTCTTCTCCGGCAGCGAGGTAAAATGGTATCTCGGGCCAAAGGCTTATCCCGGGGATGTCTCTCCTTTTGGCTAGCCACAGAAGGTAACTACTTATGGCTGGTGGTCCTTCCCAGGTCATGTCTTCCAGTCCGTAGCCTTGGAGCATTTTTTGAAATTCTGGCTGATTGTAAACCGCCAGTATCCTCCGAGGAGCGGTATGGGCGGTAAGAGAAACTGTTCCACTAACGGTATATAGCTCTTTGATATGACAATAATGTTGAGCAAAATCCAAGAGGCCGTTTAAAAAATTATACCATTCGTATTTAGGCTCCTCGCTTTGAAAAATTAAAAGGTCGCTTTTCTGGCAAGCAGAGAATTTGCTCTCTGGAACCCGGAGCAAGTTATCTTTGAACGCCGCTCCTCCTAATGGGAAAAACCCTGAAGGCTTGATTTCAGCAATTTTCTGACCCCCCAGCTTCTCATTCAAAAAGTGGATAATCTTAACGCTCAATTTCCCAACATCGCGAGTTTGCCAAGCGACAATCAAAGATGGGTTTCGAAGCTGGGGAGACTGATAGATCTCAAACAGAGCTTTGTCCACCCTGTTCCCCCCTTTTCTTAAAAAATTCATCGATATGTTCTTTAATCCATTTGGCATCCTCTTCAGTTATTCCTCTTGGCTTAGCTTGGACAACAAATTTTCTTTCATCATATCGCTCCTTTATTTCTGGGGGGAATCCTTCATAGAGCCTCTCAACAATCTCTTCTATCTGGGCAACCATCTTACCGAGAAACCCAAAATCAACCCTAATTCCTAGAATATCAGCAAAAACCTCGAGCACTGATTTTGAAGCCTTGGGATAGGGGAAGGGAGAACCAGAAAGCCAATCTGGTATCTCCCCCATGAGACAAATACCTTCCAACCCCCTCTTCTTAGCCACTGCCAGCAAAAGACCATTTAATCCAGTAATAACCCCTTCACCTTCTCTCCCTCCTATTTCGCTTATTAAAATTGTATTTTGATACCTTATTACCTCCTCTACTAACTTCTCAGAACTTACCACTGAAACAACTCTTGGTTTCACAGTATGGTGAATGGGTGAAACACAGGCACCCGAAGTATAAACTCTCTGGCAGCCAAACCTTTCGGCTACATCTAAAACTAAATTGGCCATCTGGTAAGCCTTTTCTCCCGTGGCATACATTCTCTCCCCCTCAGTCGGCTGTTCTTCTCCAATGAAAAATATTAAGTCCCTCTTTTCCAGCCGCTGATAATAAAATTTGCTGGTGGGAAACTCTAAGCCCTCGAGCAAGCCATTCTTGATGGAGACCTTCTTGGGGTAGAAAAAGTCCCAGGGCTCTATTTCTCCAAGCTCCTCTGCCTTTAGCACCCCCTTCAAGGTATCAACAGCAATTAGCCCGATATTCCCAATCCCTGGCCAGCCGCAAATCAGGTCAGGTTTTTCCAGCTCGGGCTCTTTAAAAAGTCTTATTCCCATTCTTTGCCTCTTTTGATAGTTAACTGCAGAATTCTTTACTATTCTCCCTCCCCCGGCGGAAGGGAGTTAGAGGGAGGGGGGATTTACATGGTTTCAGCCTCACCTAACCTCTCATGTAATGAAGTTTCTTTTCCTTACAAGAGAGGAAATGTGCGAAGATTTTTGCCAGATACTATAAATTTTCCCCTTAATTATTTAAAGGCGTAAATTGTATTCTGGAGTATAACACTCATAAAGATATAATGTTACACTTGATTATTCAAAGGACGGGGAACGATAGTATATGATAACTATAGACGGCGGGGCAAAGTCAGGAAGCGGAACTATAGTCCGCTACGCTGTGGCCCTGGCTAGCCTGCTCGGGAAGGAAATAAAGATAGAAAATATCAGGGCGAAGAGGAAGAAACCGGGATTAAGAGCGCAACACCTCAAGGTTATACAGGCCTGTCAGGAGATGTGCCACGGTGCGGTGGGTAATGCCGCGGTGGGCTCTAAGGAGATTACCTATGCTCCAAAGGAAAGGTTTAAAGGAGGGGAGTATCACTGGGATATAGGGACAGCAGGGTCAACCACAATGATGGCACAAACTCTTCTGCCTTTAGCTTGCTTTGCGGGAAAGCTTTCTAAATTCAGGCTTGAAGGTGGACTATTCCAGGATTTTGCTCCCTCTGCCTATCATATGAAGTTTGTCTTGCTTCCAATTTTGGAACAGATGGGAATTCATGCTGAGCTTGAGATAGTTCGCCCTGGCTACGTGCCACGAGGAGGCGGGATTATAGAAATTGAAGTTGAGTCGGTAAAGAAATTAAAGCCTTTGAGCCTCACTGAACAAGGGGAGATTCTCGGTATTAAAGGAATCGCCCTCTCCTCTCATTTGAAGGGAAGGAAAGTGAGCCATCGGATGGCAGATGAATGCCAGAAGGTATTAAGCTCTTATGGCTATAAGGCTGAAATCCAAGAAATTTCCGATGAGAGTTCGCTTCAGGAGGGTGCTGCCCTGGCGATATATGCTAAGATGAGTTCTGGTAGCAGTATTGGCTCGGATAGAGCGGGAAGGCCGGGAAGAAGCTCCGAATCCATTGGAAGGTATGTAGCCCAAAGCTTTGTAGAGGATGTTAAAACTGGCGCCGCGGTTGATAGGTATATAGCAGACCAACTCATAATTTATGCCGGCTTGGCTGATGGAACTAGTAGGTACTCGATTCCTAGGATTACCGAACATGTAGAGACAAACCTATGGTTGATTGAGGAATTTCTCGGTGCCAAGACAAAACTTAGTAGCAAGCTCATAGAGATAGAAGGAATCGGATTTAAGGGGTAAGGGTTATAGGGATGCCCGTCGAGCCGGCCTTGGAGGGATATTCCCGACTCGGTCTCTTTCCTGAGACCTACATAAGATCTAGAATTCTGTCATTTAGGGGTATGTTGCTGCTACTCGTCCAGCCTTTCCACTTCAATGGTGCATTCAGTGACTAGAGCAGCAATTGCTCCAAGCGCAGCCAATACTGGAGCTGCCAGGGTTGTTGCCACAGCTACAGGAATGCCCACCGTCAATGGAATATCTATCAGAGGACGACCTTTATGCAGTAAACGAACTCTTCTGACATTCCCTTGATGTATTAGCTGCTTGACCTTCTCAACCAGTTGACTTCCGTCCACAGTGAACTTCTCCGTTGTCATTGTTCTTAACCTCCTATGACCTCAATCTCCTAAAATTTTCTCAGCTAAGAAATTCTTCACTACATCCAAGACTTCCTCTTTTGAGCACCTGGCTCTCCACATCCCTTCCGGCAAGTTGAAAAGTAAGCATTTTCATTTTTTCCACCTCCGTTTGTTTTTATCCTTTACTGCTCAAAACTATCCGTTCCTTGGTGACCAGGCGGGAGAGATAAATTGTCACTAGGGCTAAGACAGCGGCAACTCCTAGGGAGATAAAGACAATGCTCCATGATGCAGAGCCAAACCTTAAGACGGGGGAGAGTCCAAAGCCAACACCAAATATTAAGCCCATGAGGGCAGCGTGAATCCAACGGATGTTGGTGATTATGAGTTGTAGCGCTATCATTAAAGTAACAAGGAAAAACACTATCAGAGGCACAGCTACCAGGGTTGCTACTAATGGTGCTGCACCAGGCATGACAAACTGCCCTATTTGGGGAGCTATAAAGAATTGATTTATGCCAACTATTGCACCGAAGGCAAATAGCAGCCCCAAAATCACACTGGGCAGAAATACTGCCAAACTTTTTCCCAGGCAAATTTGCCTCAGGCTCAATGGCGTGCACAGCAGAGATTCCAAGGAGCGTTTCACTTTCTCCATGGTAAGCGTATAGGCGTTGATATACATGCAAAATAGCATCATCAACATGAGAGAAAGCATGAAGACAGTGGTGCCCATGAGGGGTTGAGCGGCTGAGGTTATTTCTGCTGGTGATAAACCCTTCTCTACTAAGGTATTGATTTGTCCTCTAACTGCGCCGCCCAGCATTACCATGAAGAATAAAACCATGGCTATGCTGACATAAAAAGCCTTGGTGCGCAGAGTTTCCCTCAAATCCTTTTTCACAATCACCATTATCTGGTTCATCATTCCCCTCCCTTTGTCACCTTGGCGTAAATTTCCTCCAGGGATATTTCGCCCTTTCTTACCTCCTCTACACCTATGCTCTTCTGGGAAAGCATAGCTACTATTTCAGAGACATCGCCCCGGCCATCAAGCTGGAGACGCAGTTTTTGAGCTTCCTTGCAGCAGCTTGTCACATAAGGCAAGGCTTCAAGCTCAGCCACAAGCCCATCGAGTAACCTGGCTTCTTCCGTAGTTGTTATCCCGGTTTCTATGATTACCTCTCTTCTGCCCATATCCCTTCTCAATTTCTCTAGCTCGCCATAGAGCTTTATTTCCCCTTGGTCTATTAGAGCAATGCGGTTGCAAATTCGCTGCACTTCATCCAGGTTGTGAGAGCTCAGGAAAATGGTCTTACCCCTCTGGGCTAAGTTAAGAATGATTTGTCTTACCTCTATCTGACCTGTAGGGTCAACGCCAGCGGTGGGCTCATCAAAGATAAGGAGGTCGGGCTCATGAACCATAGACCGTGCTAGCGCTAGCTTCTGCCTCATTCCCTTGGAATAAGAGGATACGTTATCCCCTGCTCTGTCGCTTAGTTCCACTAGCTCCAGCATTTCATCTATTCTTTTGCTTTTCAAAGCTGAGGGCATGCCATAAATCTGGCAATAGTAACCCAGATTTTCGTAAGCGGTCATATTGTCATACAGCCCATCAGCCTCGAGAACAAAGCCAACCTTTTCTCTGGCATCATCACACCCGACATTCTTGCCTAGAATAAATGCCTTGCCTGAGTTGGGTGGAAAAAGTCCCAGGATGACCCTGATGGTGGTAGTCTTGCCTGCTCCGTTGGGACCAAGGTAGCCAAATATATCTCCCTGCTCCACGGCAAAGCTAATATTCTTGAGAATCTGCCGACCCGCTAGGATTTTGGTGACATTGTCCAACGTTATTGCAGCTTCAGCCATGTTGTTGATCTTTTCTCAGCGGTTTTTTACATCACCCTTTTCAGCCTGGGGTTGGGGGTGATGCCGGGCATTCTGCCTCTTTTGGCGATGGGCTTGCCTTCTACCTCATGAAGGTCTGCGGTGAAATCGATAGGTTGGGCATCGCTGATATAGCTGCCAACAGCGAAGATATCAACGGGTGCCCTTTGGCTGATAAAATGCCGGATGCGCTCTGGGTTAAACCCACCACTGACGACAATCTTCACCTCTTTAAATCCCTCGAGGTCTAGCCAGGCTCTCACTTCTTTGACTAAATCGGCAGTGACCCTACCTCTTTCCGAGGGAGTATCTAATCTCACCCCTTGTAACCTTCCCTGCATTGCTTTGGCCACAGCGACACTTTCTCTTACCTCATCCTCAAAAGTATCCACCAAGGCAATGCGTGGCACTTCAGGAGGCATATGCTTATCAAAGGCGAGAGTAGCTTTGGCAGTGCTGTCCAAAATAATGATGAGAGCGTGAGGTATGGTGCCGATGGGTTTCAAGCC
>PCSL01000004.1:11860-12067 GCA_002772325.1 Chloroflexi bacterium CG23_combo_of_CG06-09_8_20_14_all_45_10 | reverse complement strand
GTACTCCATAACGCCGACTACGGAAGGGTGAACATGGCGAGCACCGAAACTAATAACAGGAATGCCCTGAGCAGCATTAACGCATTCTCGAGCAGCAGTGGCCCAGCCACTGCAATGGGCAAGAATGCCCAGATAGACTGTTTCATAAGTTCCATAGCTTTGGTAGGGGGCTTTTATCCGCAGGGCTACTTCTTTTTTGTCAAAAGA
>PCSL01000004.1:0-11747 GCA_002772325.1 Chloroflexi bacterium CG23_combo_of_CG06-09_8_20_14_all_45_10 | reverse complement strand
CCATAGTGGCTACAGGATTGATACCCTCCCTTTTAAGTATCTCCACTGTGCGAGGGAAGTAAATATCGCTAGTTTCCCCGCTTAGCCATGAGTCAGGGATTTCGAAACGAGGCTCAGGCACCTTGACTGTAGGTTTGATAAGCTTGGCACCGAGTACCTTCTCCATATAGTCCAGGGCGAAGAGATGAGCCCTATTGTCGAAGGAAGCAACACAATCGACGGGGATTTCAACTTCGTAGCCTCTGTTTCTGGCATCAATTACTGCCTGCAGAACACAAATATCGGTACATACACCACAGACGACTATGGTTTCGGGCTTGAGTGCCTCTAATTTCTTTTCCAAAAGAGTATCATAGAAACTGCTAAAAGTTCTTTTTGGTATTATTTCACCAGGATATGGGGAAAGTTCGGGTATGATTTCAGCTTCAGCGGTACCTTCAATACAATGCGGCGGGAACATTCTGAATTCTGGGTCATCGGGTGAGTGGTGGTCACACAGATAGAAGATTTTCGAGTCCTGCTCTAACTCTCGCTCGAGCAGTTTCTTGACGTTGGGTATGATACTTCGGGCGCCGATGCCACAGTAAAGTGGATAACCTTCCTCGAAAAACCCACGTAACATGTCTGATACAAGTACTACCCTAGCCATAGCCTTGATGAATGATTATAAGACTTCTTAGGCTTCCTGTTCAAACCGCAGTTAATAAAAAAGCTCTCTAACCTTCGCTCCCCATCCTCTGGCTCAGGACCTTGGGTTGCTCTGTCATCAATGATCAAGGTGCTCGCGTCGATAGTCTTGCTTCAAGAAAGCGATATAATCCTCTGGCAGAGAAGCTGCCTTCCCGCTATCATCCACTTTCAAAGCCTCCAAGATTCTCTGCGACATGTTTATTTCATTGTCTATCTGGTACGTCAAGCCGCAAATACTGCCACAGCAGGAACCGCAATCAGCGCGATCTAGTGAGATTGTTCAATTTCTATCATATTTTCTAGATCGGCGATGCACTCTGCCTTCTTTCCAGCTTCAGTCATCTTCTCTTTGAGCTCAGTGCCTGAAATGGCGAATACCGGTGAATACCATGGCTACACTATGCTTGTTAGCCACATCGATTACCTCTTTGTCTCTCACTGAGCCGCCGGGCTGGATAATGGCAGTGACCCCATGGTTAATTGCTAATTCAGGACCATCGGTGAAAGGGAAGAAAGCGTCTGAGGCGAGAACACTACCCTTGGCTTGCTCGCCAGCTCTCTTTAAAGCCAGCTCAACACTTACCACACGAGATGGTTGTCCTGCTCCCATACCTAATAATGTTTTGTCCTTAGCAATAACTATGGCATTGGACTTTATCCCCTTGACTGCTTTCCAGGCGAAAAGCAAGTCTGATAGTTCTTGCTCTGTAGGTTGGCGATTGGTAACTGTGCGAGGTTGAAGCTCTGACTCGGTGAAGAAGTCTGGTGTTTGAATCAGAAAGCCGCCTTGGACATATCGAAAGTCACTGATAGCTGTCAGCTGATAGCTATCAGCTATTGGTATCTCGACAAGTCGCAAGCTCTTTTTACGTCTTAATAGCTCTAGGGCTTCCTTTTCATATTCTGGAGCAATGATAGCATCATAATGAGTTTTGTCTATTTTTTGGGCAGTGGCTAAATCTATAACTTGGTTACTAGCAACTATGCCACCAAAGGCAGCTACAGGGTCTCCAGCCAAGGCTCTTCGGTAAGCCTCAGCTAAATTAGCATGGCTGGCAAGCCCACAGGAATTGGTGTGTTTCATTATGGCCACAGTGGGAGCAGTAAAGTTGCTTAGAATATTTAAGGCAGCATCAAAATCAAGAAGGTTATTGAAGGAGATTTCAGGGCCGCTAATTTGTTTTAGTGTAGCTAAGCCAGCTCGTGGTTGCCTCACATTTTGCTCTAGATAAAAGGCGGCTTTTTGATGAGGGTTCTCACCATAACGGAGGGCGTAAGCTTTCTTCAATGCTATAGTCATTTCTTTCGGGAAAGTTTCTTCGCTAAGATATTGAGCGATGGCAGTATCATAGATAGCCACATGCTGGAAAGCTTTATGGGCTAATTGTTTTCTTTCTGCTAAATCTACATTGCCCCGGCGCAGCTTTTGCAGAATGGGGTCGTAATCCTCAGGGTCGACAATTACCAGGACTGAGGGGAAATTCTTAGCTGCTGAGCGGAGCATAGTTGGGCCACCGATATCGATGTTCTCTAACGCTTCGTCCAAAGAAACTTCGCCTCGGGTCACTGTCTCGACGAAGGGGTAAAGGTTTACTACAACTATGTCGATAGTTTCGATGTGGCTTTGAGCCAGCTCAGCTAAGTGTTGAGGTAAATCACGCTTTGCCAGAATGCCGCCATGAACTGCGGGGTGCAGGGTTTTCACCCTGCCATCAAGGATTTCGGGGAATCCGGTAAGCTCCGAGATGCTGCGGACTTTTATCCCAGTCCCTTCCAGTGACTTCTTAGTGCCGCCAGTGCTGAAAATCTCGATATCTAACTCCTGCAAACCTTGAGCGAAATCAGCTACACCTGACTTGTCTGAAACGCTTATGATAGCACGCATGATACTTCCTTAGCCTATTATTACTCTTTCCTTACCCTCTACCTTGACTACTTCACCAATAACCTTGGCTCGGGGTAAAGCGGCAGTCAATTTAGTTACTTGTTGTGGTGAACAGACAATAGCCATGCCTATTCCCATATTAAATACTCGATACATTTCTGTCTCATCTATATTGCCCTTTTCCTGAATAAGTTTGAAGATAGTAGGGATGTCCCAAGAACCTTTATGAAAAAGGGCAGCAAGGCCTTGAGGTAAAATGCGGGGCACATTCCCCATAAGCCCGCCGCCAGTGATATGAGCTAAACCTTTAATTAATGGTAGGACTGGTTTAAGCTCAGGATAATAGCAGCGGTGGACTTGGAGCAATTCCTCGCCCAAGGTTTTCCTTAGCTCGGGATAAAAGTTATTTAGGCAGGAGGGGTTATCCTCTATTCTAAAAACTCTTCGCACTAACGAGTAGCCGTTGGTATGTAAGCCAGAGGATGGCAAGCCAAGAATTACATCGCCTGCATTTATGGAACTGCCATCAATAATACTTGCCTTTTCTACCACTCCAACAATAAAGCCAACCAAATCATAGCTTCCTTGGGAGTAAATGCCGGGCAGCTCAGCAGTTTCACCGCCGATTAAGGAGCAGCCAATTTCCTGACAAGCTTGAGCTATGCCTGCAACGACAGCCTCTATTTGCTGGGGCACAAGTTTACCCATAGCAATATAGTCGAGGAAGAAAAGTGGCTCGGCACCGCAACAGAGAATGTCGTTAACACAATGGTTGACGATATCCATGCCCACAGTATCATTCTTATCTAGGAGTGAAGCGATTTTAAGCTTAGTGCCTACTCCGTCAACACTGGAGACTAAAACAGGCTCATTATATTTTCTAAGCTGGAACATGCTGCCAAAGGAGCCAAAATTGAGGACTTGAGGGCGAAAGGTAGATTGAGCTTGCCTGGCGATTATTTTTTTAATCTTATCGGCTGCCTCAATATTGACGCCGGCTGCGGCATAGGTTGGCTTACTTCTGGCTTCCAACAGGTTCCTCTTCAGGCATCGTTTCCAGGGCTAGCTTATCCATCCCCATCTGCACTGGAATGGGATAGTCTCCAGTAAAGCAAGCCAGGCAAAAAATCTCTCTGGGCAAGTCAACAGCTCGAATCAAGCCGTCGAGGCTAAGGTAACCAAGTGAATCAGCACCGAGGTAATCCCTGATTTCCGGGATAGTTTTCCTGGCGGCGAGGAGTTCCCATTCGGTAGCCATATCCACACCTAAGAAGCAGGGATGGCGAATAGGAGGGGCACAGATACGGAGATGAACCTCTTTAACACCGGCTTTTCTGAGTAAATTGACTACTCGAGGGGTGGTAGTGCCGCGAACGATGCTGTCATCAACGACCACCAATCGTTTTCCTGAAATTATCCGGGTGAGGGGATTGAATTTTAACTGAACGCCAAGCTCTCTTATCCTCTGGTCAGGCTCAATAAAGGTGCGTCCCACATAGCGGTTCTTAAGTAAGCCCTCACAATAGGGGATGCCTGAAGCATGAGAATAGCCAATGCCGGCAGCAGTAGCTGAGTCAGGAACACCCATTATCAAATCAGCGTCCACAGGGTATTCTTGGGCTAATATTTCACCCATGGCTTGCCTTGCTGGGTAAAGCAGTTTACCTTGGATGATGCTGTCGGGGCGGGCGAAATAAATATATTCGAAAATGCATAAAGCCTTCTTATCATTTTCGCCCTCAAAACTCTTTACTCCATCGGCATTGATAGCCACAATTTCCCCGGGTTTGATTTCCCTGGTGAACTGGGCGCCTATGTGGTCTAGGGCACAGCTTTCCGAGGCAATTACCCAGCCGTTATCAACAGTTCCCAAACAGAGTGGGCGAACACCCATAGGGTCACGAACCCCAATGAGCTTATTCTGGGTCATGATTACCAGCGAATAAGCTCCTTGGAGGCGGTACATAGTGTGTCTAATCCTTTCCTCCCAGCTTTTGCCAGGAGAGGCCAAAATTAGGTTGGCGATGACTTCGGAATCAGAGGAGGTATGGAAGCTATAGCCATCCACGTGAAGCTCGTCACGGAGTAGCTTGGCATTGAGAATATTACCATTATGCGCTAAAGCAAGAGTCAACCCTTCTGATTTCGCTATAATAGGTTGGGCATTGGCTGGTTTGCTTGAGCCTGCAGTAGAGTAGCGGTTATGCCCGATGCCAATATATCCTTTGAGTTGAGCAAGGTCACTTTCTGTGAACGCCTGGGAAACCAACCCCATGCTGGTGTGTATTTTTATTTCACTACCATTGCTGACAGCGATGCCAGCGCTTTCTTGACCGCGGTGCTGGAGAGCAAAGAGTCCGAAGAAGATGAGACGGGCTATGTCTATTCTGTGAGCATAAACTCCGAAGATGCCACAACTCTCATGCATTGAAGCAGCCTTTATACCAAATTATAAGCTGTTATAAAAATTTGGTCAATTTATTGGTATACTTGATAGTCTTTACTTCTTAAAAAAGGGCAGGTGAGGAGGATACTAACATCTTACCTCATCCTATACAGGGATTTTCCTGCTGTGGTATAATGTGCCATATTATATTAGATTGAGGGATTGTATGTTAGAAAAAGAAAAGAAAGGCGATACCATTACACAATTTAGGCTTAGTGAGGATGATACTGGGTCGGTTGAAGTTCAGGTGGCGTTGCTTACTGAAAGGGTAAGCCAATTAATGGAACACCTCAAGGTGCATTCCCACGATCATCACTCGCGCCGTGCTCTTCTTAAACTGATAGGGCAGCGCAGACGATTTTTGTCTTACCTTAATAGAACATATCCTGATCGATACTACTCGCTTACCACTAGGTTAGGCTTGAGGAAATAATATGTCTCAAATTTTTGAGCGCACAATAGCTGGGCGAACACTCACCATCGAAATAGGGAAACTCGCGCAGCAGGCGAATGGTGCTGTCGTTGTCCGTTATGGGGATACGGTAGTCTTTGTTACTGCCTGTGCTGCCAATGAGCCTACAGAGAGGATGGGCTTCGTGCCCTTAACAGTGGACTATGAAGAAAAACTCTATGCCGCTGGTAAAATACCAGGTAGTTTCTTCAGGCGAGAAGGACGCCCCACTGAGGAAGCAATTATAACTAGTCGGCTTATCGATCGATGCTTAAGACCACTTCTTCTCAAGGAGTTTAACCACGAGATACAAATTATAGCTACGGTGCTCTCTGCCGACAAGGAAAATGACCCTGATATTTGCGCTCTCATCGGTGCTTCGGCAGCTTTAACTCTGTCAGACATCCCCTTCTGTGGTCCAGCATCGGCAGTGCATGTTGGCTGTATAGATGGTAATTTGGTTTTAAATCCCACTTTACCTCAAATGGAAAATAGCTTGCTCGATGTGGTCGTTGCTAGCACTAAGCAAGCTATAGTAATGGTAGAGGCGGGCGCCAGAGAGGCTTCTGAGAATTTGGTGCTTGAGGCAATCGAATTTGGGCATGAAGCTAACCAAGGGATAATTGAACTCCAGGAGGAGCTAGGGCAAGCTTATGGCAAGCCCAAAATGGAAGTCAAAGCCAGAGAGGTTGCTCCTGAACTCTCAGCTCATATCTCTACTTTACTTGGTGACAAACTGAACGAAGCTCTAGGGCAACCAGGAAAATTACAGCGAGAGCAAGTTTTAGCATCGCTTGGGGATGAAGCGAAACAAAAGTTAGGTGGCTCTTTCTCCGAGGAAGAGGTGGATTTTGCCTTTGAAGCCCGGCTTAAAGCAGAGGTAAGGAAGAGGATTTTGCAGGGGAAACGGCACGTGGATGGCCGCCAGGCTGATGAAATTCGTCCTGTTAATTGTGAGGTTGGCCTCTTACCTCGTACTCACGGCTCGGGTCTATTTGCTCGGGGAGAAACACAAGTATTAGCTATTACTACCTTGGGGTCGGCAAGACAGGAGCAGTTATTGGATGGTTTAGGCTTGGCAGAAACCAAACGCTTCATGCACCATTATAATTTTCCTCCGTTCTCCTCGGGAGAGGTAAAACGAATAGGAACGCCAGGGAGGCGAGAAATTGGGCATGGGGCTTTAGTGGAACGAGCTATTTTGCCAATATTACCTTCGGAAGAGGATTTCCCTTATACTATTCGTTTGGTTTCCGAAGTGCTTAGTTCTAGTGGGAGCACATCCATGGCCAGTGCCTGTGGTTCAACCCTTTCATTAATGGATGCTGGCGTGCCTATCAAGGCGCCAGTGGCAGGAATAGCCATGGGGTTGGTCACCGGGGAGAGTGGAGAGCATGTTATCCTAACTGATATTGAGGGTATAGAAGATGCCTGTGGTGACATGGATTTTAAAGTTGCTGGCACATCTAGGGGAATTACGGCCTTGCAGCTTGATATTAAAGTCACCGGTGTGGACTCCAAAATTCTAGCTGAATCCCTAACCCAAGCTCGCCAGGCTCGCTTGGAGATATTGGGCAAAATGGCACAAACTATCAGTACTAGCCGCCCCGGAATTAGCCCCTACGCTCCCAGGATACATGAGATAACCATTGATGCAAGCAAGATTGGCAATGTTATTGGCCCTGGAGGTAGAACCATAAGATCCATTACGGAGGAGACCAAAACAACTATAGATGTAAAGAGTGATGGCAGGGTTATTGTTGGCTCCCCCAGTGAGGAGGCAGTCCAAAAGGCGATCAAAATGATAGAAGATTTAACCCAGGAAGTGAAACTAGGGGACATTTATACTGGAAGAGTAACGAGGCTGCTGAATTTTGGTGCCATGGTAGAAGTCCTCCCAGGCAAGGAAGGCCTAGTCCATATTAGCGAGCTTGCCGATTATCATGTAGCTAAAGTTGAAGATGTGGTTAGAGTTGGTGATGAGGTAATGGTCAAAGTCATTGGAATTGACGAGTTAGGCAGGATAAACTTATCACGTAGAGCAGTGGTTGAAGGATTTTCTCGCATACCCGGTGCTAAGGTGAAGGATTCCTTAGCCTCTGAGCATCATTGGCAGAGGCGGCCAAGCTATCGTCATACTCGTTCGCCTAATAAAGGCGATCGCTATACCGATTACAATAAATAACCTATATCAGCATGTTAAGGAGTGACACATGGAAGCCATAAGAATAGTTATCAATGGAGCTTTAGGCAAGATGGGGCGGGAGGTGACTAAAGCTGTGCTCAACGAGCCCGGGTTGGAGATAGTTGGCGCTGTGGAGGAGAAAGTAACTCAGCAGTATCTTCCTTTACCGGAGACTTCAGAGCTGATACCATTTTCTTCTGATTTAGACTCTCTTTTGAAGAGTTGCAATCCTGCCGTATTAGTAGATTTTACCAATGCTGCAGCTTCCATAGCAGCCGCCCGCATCGCTGTTAAGCAAGGAGTTAACATGGTTATAGGTACCACAGGCCTTTCTGAGGAAAATCTGAAGGAGATTGAGCAGCTATGTCGAGCCAATAACGTTGGTGCTGTGGTGGCACCCAATTTTTCCTTAGGAGCAGTGCTCTTAATGCATTTGGCAAAGGTTGCTGCCAAATTTTTCGATTATGCTGAGATTGTAGAAATGCACCATGATAAGAAAATTGATGCCCCTTCGGGAACTGCTATGGCTACAGCAAAAGCAATGCTACAAGCCCGTGGCAAACCTTTCATCTGCCCTAAAACCGAGAGAGAAGTAGTTAGCAGCGTCAGAGGGGGGCAAATAGAAGGTGTAGCTATCCATAGCCTGAGGTTGCCAGGATTTATGGCGGGACAAGAAGTTATCTTTAGCGGGGTAGGCCAGACCTTGAGCTTACGCCATGAAACTATAAGTCGAGAATCTTATATGCCCGGCGTTATTTTGGCAATCAGAGAGGTTACAAAGCACAAAGGGTTAATTTATGGATTGGAGGTCTTATTGAAGCTGTAGGGTTCTTTATTGTCACCCTGAGCGAGATTCTTCGCTTGCGCTCAGAATGACATTTTTGAGGAGGGTGAACTGTTGCGAGGAAAGAGCATGGAAGGTTTCAACGTAGCTATTGTTGGTGACACTGGGCTTGTTGAGCGAGAATTTATCAAGGTGCTTGAGCAGCGGAATTTCCCGGCAGCTTCGATTCGACTACTTGCTCCCGAACGCTCTTCAGACATAAAATTCTTTTTTTCTAATCGCCAGAAAATCGAGGTTGAGGAAGCGACACCGGAGATATTTCGTAATGTTGATGTCGCACTTTTTTCCGCTAGCGTTGATGTTAGCCACCGCCTGTCACCCCTGGCTGCTGAGGCTGGAGCGGTGGTTATTGATAATAGCGCTGCTTTTAGAATGGCCCCCTTGGTTCCTTTAGTGGTTCCTGAAGTAAATCCTGAGGATATAGAATGGCACAAGGGGATAATCGCCAACCCAAATTGTTCTACAATCCAAATGGTAGTAGCTCTTTATCCCTTACACAAGGTTAATCCTATAAAACGAATCATCGTAAGCACTTATCAATCAGTATCAGACAGCGGTGCTGATGCTTTAAAGGAACTAACAAGCCAAACAAAGCTGGTTTTAGAGGGGCGTCGTGTTTGTCCTCATGTTTATTCCCATCAAATAGCCTTTAATCTGTTACCAGAAACCGATGTCTTTTTGGATAATGGCTATACTAAAGAAGAGCAGAAAATGGTGGAAGAGACGCGGAAGATAATGCATGCTGAGGATATGGCTATTTCGGCAACCTGCGTCCGAGTCCCTGTTTACTTCGGGCATAGTGAAGCGGTGAATGTGGAATTTACTTCGCCTATCACTCCGGAAGAGGCAAGGAAAATTTTGGCTCAAGCACCTGGAGTCAGGGTTCTTGATGATCCTAGCGTTAGCTTCTACCCCCTACCTTGGGCAGCTAGTGGTTCAAATCACGTATTTGTGGGTAGAATCAGAAAGGATATTTCTCACCCCAATGGATTAGTTATGTGGGTAGTAGCTGATAATTTACGTAAAGGGGCAGCGCTGAATGCTATACAGATTGCCGAGGAAGGGATAAGAAGGGGCTGGATAGGATACAAGAAGAAGCGGAGGCTCTCTCTTCCTCACTCTTTATCTGGCGAGGGATCGGTTGGGTAAAAATGGACAAGCTAGGTCGCTTATTAACAGCTATGGTTACACCCTTTGATAGTCAGGGCAAAGTTGATTATCAGCAGGCCAGGAATCTAGCTCAAGCTTTGCTTAATTCTGGTAGCGATGGTCTGGTGCTCTCTGGCACTACGGGGGAAGCTCCTACTCTTAACTTCGAAGAGAAGCTCCGTCTTTTTACTGAAGTCAAGTCAGCGATAGCTAACCGTGGAACAATAGTGGCAGGGACTGGCACTTACAACACTAGAGAGAGCCAGGAGCTGACTAAAGAAGCAGAGAAGGTTGGAGTCGATGCTTGTATATTGGTGGTTCCTTATTATAATCGACCAACCCAGCAAGGCTTATTTGAGCATTTTAATGCCATTGCCCAAGCCACAACCTTACCTTGCATTCTCTACAATGTGCCATCACGCACAGTTGCTAACCTTGCCGCTGATACAGTAATCAAGCTAAGCCAAATAGACAATATCATTGGCGTGAAGGAAGCTAGTGGTAACCTTCGCCAAATAGCTGAGATTATACAGGGAGCCAAGGGTGACTTTTTAGTTTACAGCGGCAATGATAGTGATACCTTGCCTATTCTCACTTTGGGTGGTTATGGTGCGGTCAGTATTGCTTCACATTTAGTAGGAATCCAAATAAAAGATATGATGGAGAAATTTCTTAACGGTGAAACTCAGGAGGCAGCTAGCATTCACCGTAGGCTATTGCCTCTGATAAATGCTCTATTTGTTGTTACCAACCCTATGCCCGTTAAATATGCTCTGAATTACTTGGGTTTTCCAGTGGGCAAACCGCGCTTGCCTTTGATTGAACCTGACGAAAAATCGGCCGAGATTGTTAGAGCAGCATTAAAAAACTATAAAATTGACTTACCTTTACCCACCAGGGTTACCCAGGGAGAATAGGTTTGGGTTCCCTGAAAATTCGCAGAATTTTCAGGGTAAAATAGGTCTCACCCTTATCGTTTGCTCTCTCCTTGATCCTACGGCGACAAAGCTAATAGGGCAGGAGAGGAGCTCCTCAAGCCGGTTGATGTAGCGACGGGCCTCCAGTGGTAGCTGGTCAAAATTACGGATTTCCCTTATTGACTCTTGCCAACCAGATAGTTCTTCATACATAGGTTGGCATTTCTCTAGTATAGCTATATCGCTCGGGAAAAAGTCTATAATCTTGTTATCAAATTTATAGGCCGTGCATATTTTGATGGAAACAAAACCATCAAAAATATCGAGGTGAGTTAAAGCTATATCACTAAAACCATTTATCTGAGTAGCGAAGCGGCCAGCCACGGCATCAAACCAACCGCACCTCCGCGGCCTCCCTGTCGTAGCACCATATTCATGGCCTTTCTCACGTATGAGCTTGCCAACCTCGTCCTTTAGCTCACTGGGCATGGGTCCAGTGCCAACTCTAGTGATGTAAGCTTTAAATACACCGATAATGCGATCAAATGCCATTGGGCTTATGCCTGCCCCAATAGAGCCTCCTCCGGCTAATGGCGAAGAAGAAGTTACATAAGGGTAAGTGCCAAAGTCGGGGTCAAGCAAAGTCCCTTGGGCACTCTCTAATAAAACTAGCTCTCCTCTGGCTAAAGATTGGCGAATTACAGAGTTAGTTTCCTGAATAAGTGGAGCCAGTTGCTCCCCATAACAGCAATATTGCTCAAAGATTTCTTCTAGTAACAAAGGCGAATGCCCGTATACCTTTGTAAGGATGGCATTCTTAAATTCGAGGATTGAACTTAGCTTGCTGTGAAACAAATCCCTGTTTAATAAGTCCCCGGTGCGGATTCCTATACGAGCAACTTTATCGGTAAAGGCAGGGCCAATTCCTCTACGGGTAGTTCCCAAAGCCCCTTTACCACGCCTTTCCTCTTCCAGTCCATCGAGAAGGGTGTGATAAGGCATGATGAGATGAGCACGGTCGCTGATGATGAGATGACTTATATCTACACCATGCTTCTTAAGATTGGCTATTTCATCAAAGAGAACTGCTGGGTTAATAACCACGCCATTGCCGATAATACAAGTTACCCCAGGGTAAAAAATACCGGAGGGTACAAGATGCATCCTGAACTCGCCATAG
>PCSL01000110.1:10290-12241 GCA_002772325.1 Chloroflexi bacterium CG23_combo_of_CG06-09_8_20_14_all_45_10 | reverse complement strand
TAAATTTATCGACTGGCTTCGCCGGTATGAAGGTCATATTGGCTGGATATGACAACATCAATTTTGCCAGAGCAGTGAACTTAAATATGCATAACTTTGATACAGATGTTCTAGTTATCGGCGGCGGCGGGGCTGGGGCAATGGCTGCCTACGAAGCGAGCAAACATGGCGTAACCGTAACTATGGTCTTAAAGGGGGTACCTGAGCGCTGCGGAAGCACTATAATGGCGCCAGGGGCAATTGCAGGTGTTGGTGATTGGCATTTGCCCGGTGACAGTCGTGATGTTCATTTCCGAGACACTGTTAAAGGCGGCTCTTTTTTAAATGAGCAGCGACTTGTGCGAATACTTGTAGAAGAATCCCCGGACCTGATTCTGGAATTGGAAAGAATTGGAGCTTTATGGCAGCGTGAAAATGATGGTAAAAATTACTCTTTGCGTATTGATGGTGGCCATTCTTTCCACCGTTGTCCATTCCTAGAGGACCGTACCGGTCGTGAAATGCTCCGTACTCTAGTTGGTGAGCTTCGTAAACGTAATGTGAAGATTTTATCAAATGTAATTATTTTAAAACTTCTCAATAATGGCGATAAAATTGTTGGAGCCGTAGGCTTAGATATCGAAACTTGCGAGTCGGTTCTATTACGAGCCAAAGCTATTATCCTAGCCTGTGGAGGTGCTGGTAACCTTTACTTAAACACCAGCAACCCAACAGGCATTACTGGTGATGGTTACGCTCTTGGCTTAAGTGCTGGTGCAGTAGTCATGGATATGGAGTTTGTCCAGTTTTACCCCTTAGGTTTTCTTTTTCCACATTCTCTAAGGGGTGCTCTAGCAGCCTTGCTTTATTATGTTCATCTGCGAAATAACAAGGGTGAACGTTTTATGGAAAAATATGATGCCGAGCGCTTGGAACTTTCAACACGTGACAAAGTTGCCAGGGCCATCTATACTGAAATCAAAGAGGGTCGTAGTGGCCCTCACGGCGGTATTTTTGCTGATATGACATACCATGAGCCTGGCTTTATTGCCAGGATGCAACCCGCCCTTTACGAAACTTATCAAAAGATCGGCATAGACCCAGAGAAAGATTACCTTGAAGTTGCCCCCACCTGTCACTTCATCATGGGCGGGGTGAAAGTGGATGAAAATTGGCAAAGTGCTGTGCCGGGGCTCTTTGTAGCAGGCGAAACTGCAGCGGGCATGCACGGAGCTAACCGTTTGAGTCAGAATGCTCTTGCTGAGCTCCTCGTGACAGGGGCACGTGCTGGTAAAGCTTCAGCAAAATTTTCGGCAAGTACCATTCGGCCTATTGTAGACCCTCGCGAAACACTAGTTGCCACTGAACTGGCAAACCAGATGCTTGGTCGCGAGGAAGGTGTAAGACCCATAGACTTACGTAAACGTTTGCGCCAACTTATGTGGGAAAAGGTTAATGTTTTCCGGACAGAATCTGACTTGCGCAGTGCTCTAGAGGAGCTTAAAGAATTTGAATCAGAATTGGGGAAACAATCCTTAAACTTAAAGTCCAGGCATTATAACCAGGAGTTGGTACAGGGCCTTGAGAATTACTTTTTAGTGACAGTAGCCCAATGTGTAGCTACGGCAGCCCTAAACCGTACTGAGAGTCGGGGGGCCCATTACCGGGATGATTATCCTGAAACAGATAACCGTAACTGGCTGCAACATCTCGTCATACATGGAAGTGATGGCGAAATTAAAATGGAGAAAGTACCTGTAGACCTAAGGGAAATCAGGCCCGACGAGGTAGGTTTATAACGTGCAAAAGGGTAAAGCAACTATCTTGCGCTATAACCCGGAAATAGATGGGCAACCCCATTATGGAACTTATGAGTTTCCTTTTGAGCCGGGCATGAGCGTTTTGGACGTAGCCTTTTATATATATGAAAAAATTGACGGAACATTTAGTTTTAGTTACTGCTGCCGCAATA
>PCSL01000110.1:7964-10268 GCA_002772325.1 Chloroflexi bacterium CG23_combo_of_CG06-09_8_20_14_all_45_10 | reverse complement strand
AAAAATCAATGGGAAACCCGGCCTCATGTGCCGGGAAGCTGCCAGGCAAGAAATGACCCTGGAGCCACTGGATAACCTCCCTGTAATCCGTGACTTGATGGTTGACCGGCAGGAATACGAAAACCGCAAAGATAGCCTGCGTTTATTCTTAGACCGGGTAAATGTTCCCGCCAAACAGCCGGAAAAAATCGACCTTGAAGACTTAGAAAACTTCAAAGTAGCCAGCCGCTGTGTAGAATGCTACTGTTGCGTTTCCAGTTGTCCGGTATTGTATGAAAACAAACATGAATATTTAGGTCCGGCAGGTATGGTACAGTTGGCCAGACATGCCTTTGACCCGCGCGACGAATTGAACCGTGATGTAGTAGCTTACAGCGGTGGATTGTATAACTGTACTACTTGTGGTAAATGTACTGAAGTCTGCCCGCATAATATTGCACCAGCCGAAATTATCCAGCTTTTACGCGCAAAGCTGGTGGCTAATGGCAGGGCCCCACGGGCTGTTAACCAATTAATAGAGATGGTTAAAGAGAGTGAAAAATCCCTCCCACCGCCTAAAGGCAAGAAATCCTTCCTGGAGCAAAATGCTAATGCAAGTGCTACGAAAGTTGGGCTCTTTGTTGGCTGCGTTATTGATTATGATGTTCGTCTAATGCCTATTGCTGTGGCTGCTGTTAAGGTACTGCAAAATTTGGGTATAGAAATAGCCATTCCGCCTGAACAGGTTTGCTGCGGTATTCCCTTAAAAGAAGTTGGAGCTCACGAACAAATAAGGGAGCTAGTTACTAAAAACGTGGAAGCTTTTAAAAATGCAAGCTGCAACCAGGTAATAACAATTTGTAGCAGTTGTGGTCTAAGTGCTAAAAAAATTTGGCCAGAAATTTACCAAAAAGCTACAGGCAATGGATTGCCTTTTGAGGTAAAAGATTTTTGTGAGTTCCTGGTAGAGAATCCTTTATCGCTAGAAGGTTTGCCCGGCCTTAAATTAAAGGCTACCTATCACGATCCCTGTTCACTTAAACGGGGTCAGGGCATATATGAAGAGCCGCGTCAAGTGCTTCGGGCTATTCCTGAGTTGGATTTTGTAGAAATGCCTGAAGCTGACTACTGCTGCGGTGGCGGCGGCGGTTTGCGGTTAACAAATCTAGAAATCTCGCAATGCATTTTAAAGCGTAAAATGTCCTTTTTAAAAGACATGGATGTAGAGGCTATTGTTACCAGCTGCCCTACATGCATTAAACAGCTAACAGTAGGTCTGTCTAAGCAGCGTCTCCGTAGTATTAAGGTCTTGCATCCAGCTACTCTAGTGGCGCAGACGATGGGACTAATCTAAAACGAGGTGATTTTTCCACAAAATTCATAATAGAGCCGTTATTTGATTGTTTTTTAATTGCTTTCCTGTTAAACTTTTAGAGAAAGGAGGGGTGATGCTATGTAGGAGTATAATAAAGGTGAAAGGAGCTAGGAGACTTAAATCAGAAAGGAGGTGAATCAATTGAAAAACAAAATACTGTTACTTTGCCTGGCACTGATACTGGTGGCTAGTTTTGTTGTTCCTGGCTGCAAACCAGCACCGCCAGCGGAAGAAGTGAAGCCAGTAAAAATCGGAGCGATATTTCCGCTTACTGGACCATTAGCGGCTATTGGGACAGAAATCAAGCAGACTGTGGAGTTAGCCGCAGATATCGTCAACAATTCCTACGACATTGATTTGCCATTTGCCAGGGGTAAGGGGCTGCCCGGGTTAGGAGGTGCGCCGATCGAGGTGGTGTTCGCTGACTCCAAAGGCTCGCCAGAAACCGGCCTGGCAGAGGCTGAGCGGCTGATCGAAACGGAAGGTGTAGTAGCATTGATCGGAGCTTATCAGAGCTCGGTTACCGAAACAGCAAGCTTCGCCGCCGAGCGATTAGGCATACCTTTCCTTAACGGGGACTCAACTTTCCCCGGGCTCACTGACCGTGGCTTCAAATGGTTCTTCCGCAATACCCCTCATGACTATACATTCTCCGAGACTTTTTTCAAATTCCTCGAAGACCTGAAGAAGAAGGAAGGGCTCGCCCATAGCGAAATAGAGAATGTGGCTATTCTTTATGAGGATACTCTCTGGGGCGTGGGGACATCAAATGCTGAGAAAGACTTAATCGCGAAAAAGTATCCTGCTGGCTATGTATATAAGATTGTGGCTGATATAGCTTACCCTGCCGCAACTGCCAGCGTAACCAGTGAGGTGATGAAGCTCAAAGCTGCTAAACCTGACATAGTGTTTCAAGCATCCTACCTCTCAGATGCGTTGTTGTTCCAGAA
>PCSL01000110.1:7640-7782 GCA_002772325.1 Chloroflexi bacterium CG23_combo_of_CG06-09_8_20_14_all_45_10 | reverse complement strand
AGCGCCACGGAAAGAATATGGACGGCACCACTGCACGCGACTTCACCGCGTTAATGGTGATGGCTGACGTTCTCAACCGCGCAGGCTCAACAGAGCCGGAAGCCATCAGAAAGGCTTTAATCGAAACTGATATCCCGGCAGC
>PCSL01000110.1:2859-7613 GCA_002772325.1 Chloroflexi bacterium CG23_combo_of_CG06-09_8_20_14_all_45_10 | reverse complement strand
TAAGTATGATGCGAAGGGCCAGAACATGTATGGGGAAGGTGTCATCTCTCAGATAATTGACGAGTCATGGCATACAGTATATCCATCTGAGTTTGCCCTTAAAGACTGGGTCTATCCACAGCCAACCTGGGCGGAAAGGTAAACCAAAAGGAGCGAAAGGGAGGGGAAACGGGGCGGAGTTTATGTCTCTCCGTTTCCCCACCCGATTAAGATGATTATTGATTAAATTTTTGCCTTCTTGAGAAGATGTCAGAGCTATTTACACAGGTGGTAATAGATGGTTTGCTATGGGGGGCTATATATGCCTTAGTAGCCGTAGGTTTAACCTTAATATGGGGCGTCATGGGCGTACTTAACCTGGCACATGGCGATTTCTTGATGCTGGGTACGTTTGGTGCTTATTGGTTAGCTATCCTCCTGGGCATTGACCCACTTATCGGGCTTCTGATTGTCACCCCGGCGATGTTCATATTAGCTTTGGGCATTTACAAGTCTCTCATTACCAGGATAATTAAAGCACCAAGATTGACAGCGCTACTGGCTACTTTTGGGATGGGCATATTCCTGCGCAATTTAGCCCATTTTCTCTGGACGGCAGACTATAGGCTGCTAGGGGACACATTGGTAGGCGACCGGGTAATAACAGTAAGTATTTTAGGCGGGACAAACTTCATCAGTGTGCCTAAATTGCTTGCTGCTGGTGGTAGTTTAGCCGCCACTGCTTTACTATACTGGTTCATTAAACGTACCAAGACTGGCCGTGCCCTCCAGGCAACGGCGATGAACAGACAAGCTGCTGCTTTGATGGGGATAGATACTGAGCGCATGTATATGCTAGCATACAGCCTCGGTATAGCCTGCGTTGGTGTCGCCGGAACGCTTCTGACAAATTTTTTTATCATATTTCCTGAAGTAGGCGTTATGTTTGTCTTGTTTGCCTTGGTAGCAGTGACGATTGGTGGCTTTGGTAGCATCCAGGGCGCGCTTATAGGTGGGTTAATAATCGGGCTCATAGAGAGCGTAGGTGGCTTCGTGGGGATACCAGCGCTTAAACAGGCGCTAGTATTTGCCGTCTTTGTGATTGTTGTCGTGCTCCGTCCTCAAGGTCTATTCGGATGGGCAGATTAAAACCACTGATGGTAAGACAACCGAGGATTTTCTGGCGCAAAAACTATATCTTTGCTCTGGCTTTGGCACTGCTTTTGGCGCTTCCATTTATATTTACCGCCCGCTTTCAACATCATGTAATGATAAAGGTGCTAATGTTTGCTTTTCTGGGTTGTGCCTGGAACATTATTGGCGGGTATACCGGACAGGTAGCACTCGGCCATGCAGCCTTCTTCGGCATAGGTGCCTATACCTCCTCTCTCTGCTACATCTGGTTCGGACTGAACCCCTGGTTCGGTATGCTCTTGGGTGGCATTCTTGCTGTCGCTGTCTCTGCGGTTATTAATTACCCCTGCTTCAGACTTCACGGGCGCTATTTTGCTATCGCTACCTTAGCTCTTGGGGAGATAATAAGATTACTCTTTACGAACTGGAGGTTAGTAGGAGGTGCTCTAGGTGTGCGGTTGCCATTGTTACCAGAATCGCTTTGGAATTTTCAGTTTCATACTACCAAATTGCCATATTATTATATTACGCTGGTATTATGTGCCTTGATTTTTGCTCTTGTCTATAAGATAGAACGCTCGAAGCTCGGCTTCTATTTAAGAGCGATAAAGGAATCGGAGGAGGCAGCCAGAAGTTTAGGTATCGATGTAGCCAAGTATAAACTTGTGGCTATGTCATTCAGTGTTTTCTTCACTGCTATGGCCGGCACCATCTATGCCCAGTATATACTTTACATAGACCCTATCAGTGTCATGCCGCTGATGACCTCACTCCTGATCTGCGTGGTGCCTGTCGTTGGTGGCGCAGGGACTCTCTGGGGACCAGCGCTGGGGGCACCAATTCTAATGGTAGCAATAGAGTATTCTCGTGCCTGGCTAGGTGGTGGCGGGCGTGGGGTTGACTATATGATTGTTGGTGCTATGATGGTGGCAATCATATTTCGCCCTGCTGGCTTGATTAGCTTTTTTCAAGGGCCTAGATTCCGTCAATGGTGGAAAAGGATAAGAGGATGAAGCTTCTAGAGGTGAAGGGTTTGACCAAAAAGTTTGCTGGCCTGGTGGCTAATGATTCTCTAGACCTGGAGGTGAACCAAGGTGAGATTGTGGGCTTAATTGGGCCTAATGGTTCTGGCAAAACTACTTTTTTCAACTGCATCTGCGGCGTCTACCCCGTGACCAAAGGCTCTGTCAGATTTGAGGGGAAGGAGATAACTAATTTTCCGGCACACAAAATCTGCCAAGGGGGCATCGCCAGAACCTTTCAATTGGTCAATATTTTGATGAGCATGACTGTGTTGGAAAACGTGATGGTAGGCGCCTTTTGTAGAACTACAAACACCAATAGGGCAAGAGAAATTGCCGAAGGAATACTAGAGTTTGCTGGCCTCCCAGAAAAGAAAGATATTCTTGGCGGCAGTCTAACTATTGCCGATAAGAAGCGACTTGAGGTTGCCAGAGCTTTGGCTACAAAACCAAGGCTCTTGCTTTTAGATGAAGCTATGGCAGGCTTGAACCCTACAGAGCAGAAGGAGGCTGTAGAGCTGATCCGGAGAATACAGCGAGAAGGGATCACCTTACTGGTGGTGGAACATGTAATGCAGGTAATCATGCCGCTATGTGAGCGTGTAGTGGTACTTGATGCTGGCAAAAAGATCGCCGCAGATGTGCCAGAAAGGATAGCTAACGACGAAAAGGTAATTAAAGCCTACTTGGGAGAGAGATATTATGCCAAAAGAGCCACTCTTAGAAGTGAATAATATAGAAGTTCGTTATAACGAAATCCCAGCTATTTTTGACGCCTCCTTTAAAATCGAGGCGGGGCAGATTGTGGCCTTAGTCGGGTCTAATGGTGCCGGCAAGACTACCATACTAAGAACTATATCGGGGCTGCTACACAACACTAAGGGTGAAATAAAATTCTTAGGCAGCAAAATCGATGGACAATTGCCGCACCATATTGCCGCTTTGGGCATCGCACACGTTCCGGAAGGGCGTGGGCTTTTTGGTAAGCTTACAGTAGTAGAGAACCTCTTGCTCGGCGCCTACACGCGAAAGTCTGAACTAGAAATAACGGAGACTTTAGAAGAAGTATTCCAACTATTCCCCATTTTAAAGGAAAGAACAAGCCAAAAAGCGGAGACGATGAGCGGCGGTGAACAGCAGATGTTAGCCGTAGCTCGTGGATTGATGCCCAGGCCAAAGCTCTTGATGCTTGACGAACCCTCGCTAGGGTTAATGCCCACAATGGTGGATAAAGTTGTTGATATCATAAAAATAATCAGCAAAAGGGGGACTACCATTTTGTTGGTAGAGCAGGCAGTTCGAGATGCCCTGGAACTAGCAGATAAGGCATACGTGTTGCAAAACGGGCGAACAGTGCTGGAAGGAACGGGCGAGGAACTCTTAAATAGTGGGCTGGTGAAAAAGGCTTACCTGGGAATGTGATATGGAACCAGGTGGCTGGATGTTGACTAAATACTTGAAGGGAGGATTTTATAATGGCGAAGATTGATTTAAATTGCGATATGGGTGAAAGCTTTGGCGCTTATAAGTTAGGTTTTGATGAGGAAATAATTAAGTATGTGAGTTCAGCTAACATCGCCTGTGGCTTTCATGCCGGTGACCCGGTGGTGATGCAGCGGACGATAAGGCTGGCAAAGACATATGGAGTAAAGGTAGGGGCACATCCTGGCTATCCAGACTTGTTGGGCTTTGGCAGAAGGAATATGGCAGTGGCAGTTGCGGATGTGAAAGGTTACCTTATTTATCAAATTGGCGCCTTGCAAGCTTTTGCTCGAGTTGAGGGCCTAGAACTGCAACATGTCAAACCACACGGCGCTTTATATAACATGGCAGTCAAGGATGCTGAATTAGCTCAGGCCATCGCAGAGGCGGTTAGGAGTTTAGATAAAGGGCTGATTCTGGTTGTTCTAGCTGGATCAGCATGGGTTAATATAGCGAAAGAGCAGGGGCTAAGGGTAGCTGGCGAAGCTTTTGCCGACCGCACTTATTCCGCTGATGGAAGCTTAGTGCCACGTAGCCAGCCAGGTGCAGTAATAAAAGATAAAAAGGAAGTGGCTGAACGAGTGATTCGCATGATAGAAGAAGGCCGGGTAAAAGCTATCACAGGTGAAGACGTCACCATTAAGGCAGATACGATTTGCCTCCATGGCGACTCTCCAGGTGCACTAGAGCTGGCTATCCATCTGCGAAGTGCGCTAGGAGACAGAGGCATTAAGGTAGTGCCTCTAGAGGAGATAGTGAAGAAATGACACTAAACCTTGAAACGCCGAAGGAAATACGGGCAAGCATTCGCAGAGGTGAATGGACTAAGTCCACCCATGGATTAGCTCCAGGATATGTTCAAGCAAACCTGGTAGTTTTGCCTCAGAAACTAGCTTTTGAATTCTTACTTTTTTGTCAGCGTAATCCTAAACCATGCCCAGTACTGGATGTCACCGAAGTCGGCGATCCAGAGCCTAAACTGGTGGCACCAGGAGCAGATTTACGTACTGATCTACCAAAATACCGTGTTTATGAGTATGGCGAGTTGAAAAGGGAAGCGACTGATATTCGCCCATTCTGGCAATCAGATTCTGTTGCCTTCCTCTTAGGCTGCAGCTTGACCTTCGAAGCAGCACT
>PCSL01000110.1:1680-2841 GCA_002772325.1 Chloroflexi bacterium CG23_combo_of_CG06-09_8_20_14_all_45_10 | reverse complement strand
CCTCCGACATATCGAGGAGGGAAAAATCGTGCCCATGTATATTACCAACATCCCTTGCCAGCCCGCCGGACTATTCCAGGGCCCAATGGTAGTATCCATGCGTCCTATACCGGAAAAGCGTGTTGTTCAAGCAATACAGATCACGGCACGGTATCCCAAGGTGCATGGCGCACCGATACATATCGGCAAGCCAGAGTCCATCGGCATCAATAATCTCAGTCAGCCTGATTTTGGCGATGCTATCAGAATAAAGCCTGACGAGGTGCCCTTATTCTGGGCTTGTGGTGTTACTCCACAAGCTGTAGCACAAAATGCTAAATTGCCTTTGCTGCTCTCACATGCACCGGGACATATGTTCATTACCGACATACTTAATGAAGAGCTGTCTTTTTGATAAAAAGAGGAGCGAGGAGGCACTATGATCTATCCTGAGGCGCGATATCTGGTAGCTGGCGATCAAAATATGGTAGTAGAATTTGGTGGCGAGATCGATATAGCTCTTAACCAGAAAGTACATAGCATGGTTTCTGCCATAAAACAGGCAGAAATTGCTGGCATCAGAGAATTGATACCTACCTACCGTTCTATTTTAATAAATTACGAGCCATCTATTATTAGTTTCGCAACTTTACAAGACAAGTTAAAGGCTCTGGAGAATAGGCTGGATTTCTCATCTTTGCCTTCACCCAGAGAGGTAGAGATCCCCATTGTTTATGGTTATGGCGAGCCATATAAGTCAGATATAGAGTTCGTGGCACAATACAACGGGCTTGGTTCAGTGCAAGAAGTGATAGAGCTCTTTACCAGTGGAGACTACCTGGTCTACATGCTCGGATTTTTACCCGGGTTTGCTTACTTTGGTGGGATGTCAGAGAAGATAGCTACGCCACGGCTGGATAAGCCACGAATTAGTGTACCAGCTGGCTCTGTCGGCATGGGCGGCAAACAGAGTGGCATTCTTCCACTTGACAGCCCTAGTGGCTGGAGATATATCGGCCGTACCCCACTTAAATTGTTTGATCCATCCTGGCAGCCACCAACGCTACTCAGAGCCGGGGACCAGGTGCGCTTCGTCCAGATTAGCCCCGAGCAATATGAACATATTTCACGAAAGGTAAAGGAGGGCATATTCAAGGTAAAAGTTACATCGAAATCTTGAGG
>PCSL01000110.1:0-1659 GCA_002772325.1 Chloroflexi bacterium CG23_combo_of_CG06-09_8_20_14_all_45_10 | reverse complement strand
TATTCGAGGTGCTTTGGCCTGGACCGCTTGCTACTATACAGGATCTAGGGCGATTTGGCTATCAGCAATATGGCGTGCCAGTCTCTGGCGCTATGGATGGGTTGGCACTGCGTATAGCTAACCGTTTGTTAGACAATGATGAATATGCTGCAGGCTTAGAATGCACCCTTTTGGGACCAAAGTCGAAGTTTTTAAACGATACCCTGATAGCCATTACTGGCGGCGACCTGGCCCCTTTACTCAATGGCTATCCCCTTCCCATGTGGGAAGTTATACCAGTACAAAAAGGAGATATACTTTCCTGGCGCGGCATGCGTAACGGTTGCCGTGCTTATCTTTCAGTAGCCGGTGGTATAGATGTCCCCCTGGTGTTAGGCAGCAGGTCGACTTATTTACGTGCTAGAATTGGCGGGCTGGAGGGTCGTGCCCTCAGAACTGGTGATGTGTTAAAAAGCGTTCCTGTTAGTAGTGAAAAGCTGGAGCATCTTATTGGCAGAAAGGTTCCCAAAGAACTGATCCCGGAATACAAAGGTTTTGAGGAAATCAGGGTAATACTTGGCCCCCAGGCCGATCACTTCCCTGAAGAGAGCATCGCTACCTTTCTTAATAGTGAGTATACTATTACACCTGAATCTGATAGAATGGGATATAGATTGGAAGGTCCAGAGATAAAGCATAAAGGTAAGGCAGATATTATAAGTGATGGTATTCCTTTGGGTGCTGTTCAGGTACCAGGAAATTGTAAACCGATCGTGCTAATGGTTGACAGGCAGACGACTGGTGGATACACCAAAATAGCTACCGTAATCACACCTGACATCTCCAAGCTTGGGCAGATGAAGCCAGGTGATAAAATTCGATTCCGTGAAGTGAGTCTAGCACAGGGACATCAACTATTGAATGCTTTTCAAAAGATGATCGACCAGATAAAGTTCAAGTGATGGAAGCTGGTTAAGTAAAGCGACGTTACTGCATACCACCCCTGATGAAGAGTTATGTGGTATTTTACGGTCTCCTTGTATTGATTTAACATGTTGCCCATGATATGATGTGATGCTCTAATTAATTTTTAAACATTTAAAAAAATGGCCACGGAGAAGGAAAAGGCAGTAGAATTAGCCATTGAGCAGATTGAAAGGCAATTTGGCAGAGGCTCGATTATGAAGTTGGGTGAAGCCTCGGCCAGGGTGCCAGCAGAGGTTATTTCTACCGGGTCATTGAGTTTAGATTTAGCTTTAGGCATAGGTGGCATACCTAGAGGCAGAGTTACTGAAATCTTTGGCTCGGAGGCCTCAGGCAAAACTACGCTTGGCCAGCATATAATCGCTGAAGCACAGAAGGCTGGCGGCATTGCGGCTTATATAGATGCTGAGTATGCCCTTGATCCGCTATACGCCGCTAACTGCGGCGTGCAAGTTGATGACTTGCTTATCTCCCAGCCCGATACGGGTGAGCAAGCTTTAGAGATCACTGAGACTCTGGTAAGAAGCGGCGCTGTAGATGTGATAGTCATCGATAGCGTAGCCGCCTTAGTACCCAAAGCGGAGATAGAAGGCGAGATGGGCGATGCCCACGTTGGCTTGCAAGCCCGATTAATGTCCCAGGCACTAAGAAAATTGACCGCCGCCATCGGTAGGTCTAGAACAGCAGTGATTTTTA
>PCSL01000056.1:18979-19155 GCA_002772325.1 Chloroflexi bacterium CG23_combo_of_CG06-09_8_20_14_all_45_10 | reverse complement strand
TAGCATTACCACGCCGGTCACTGCGGTAAACAGGATGGTAGCCTCGCCCAAGGTATCAAAGCCTCTATAATCAAAGACCACAGCCGTTACGGCATTATTGGCTCCGGTTTCACTCTGTGCATTTTCTATTATGTAGTCGTCCATTTCAGATGGCGGATAGCCAAAGGGGTGAATGA
>PCSL01000056.1:18410-18843 GCA_002772325.1 Chloroflexi bacterium CG23_combo_of_CG06-09_8_20_14_all_45_10 | reverse complement strand
CCCCAGCCTCGGCAATAGCCACGTCAGGAGCTTGGAGTAAGTAAAACTCCAGGGCTAAGAGCAAGCTCATAGCAGCTAAACTTATTACGGCAGCGATGAGGTCTTTGAATATAGCGACTAACAATGCACAGGCTACGATCAAAATAGGGATAATTATGTGTAGGACTCCTGACTCAATCATTGACTTTTGACTTTTGATTTTTGATTTTCCGTCTCCAGGTCATCCACCACCGCTCTCGCTGGTTTAACCCCACTCCTATGTGCTGCCCTACCAATGGCATGAGCACTAGTAGGATTAGTCAGTAAAATAGCTACTAAAGCAATGAGGGCATGTAAGGTAAGTATTGATTGGGGAGAGGAGATGCCCTCTGCTACCCAAGTACTTATAGATTGTATCACGAGAGCTCCGATTAAAAGTATGGAGCCGAAGGTC
>PCSL01000056.1:15252-18381 GCA_002772325.1 Chloroflexi bacterium CG23_combo_of_CG06-09_8_20_14_all_45_10 | reverse complement strand
ATAAGCATCAGGGAAACGGTGCAGACCGATTGCTGCCATCAGGTTAAAGAAGCACCCGATGCCGATAAATATGTAAGTGATTACATTTAGTATCATCAGAATTTGCCTTTCTCTATGTATTTGGCTATGAAAAGTGTGGTGACAAAAGAAAGCAAGGCATAAACAATGGCTACATCAACGTATATCACCTCTTTAAATGCTGCTCCCAGGATAACCATGGCCACTACAACTACGGTGTTTAAGGTATCCAACCCTACCAGCCGATCTGGTTGGGTAGGGCCTAGGAACAGCCTTATAAGGATTATGAGTATACAAACAGCTAGGAATACGGCTACGGGAAGCCACATTATTCTGCCACTCTCCTTGCCCAATCAGGGAAATTACCACATACGTATTCGTAATCTCTGGGCATTTTTTCTAAGGCCTCTTTTTTCACATTTATCCAATGGACATAAAGGTCATTTGTTTCCTCATCTACATCCACGCTTAAAGTGCCTGGAGTTAGGGTTATGGAGGTAGCAAGCATGGTTAAACCGGCGTCAGTCTTTAGTTTAGGGGAAATCTTCACAATGCCTGGGTTTATCCTTCCTGTTATTACTCGGTAGGCAACATCAATATTTGCCTTTGCCATCGCCGGAAAGAATACCCATATGATATAGGCAAGGAAGAGGAGCCATCTTTTCGGGTTTAGCAAACGAAGGTTTTTCGCTGGGAATATCTTCCTTACTATTGCTGCTACTATTAGAGCTAAAATAGCCCCTATAATTAGTTCTTCTTTACTCCAGAGAAACAAAGGGCCAGATGCGGTGGTCAAGAGTAAATATAATAGAAAAGCCCCAAACGCAGTTACTAAAAATGCTATCACAGTCACTTTGCTAAACTTGGTGTGTATTTAATTTACCCAGTTTTGGCACAAGCACCACACCTGGCGAGAAAGTCGCTTAGGTATTCAAAAGGTAGATGTTAAACCAAGTTGGGGAAAAAAACAAGGGGGGGTTAGGTTTTTGTGCCAAGAAATCTCTTGCCTAGCTCACAGAGCACTATCTTACTACTTCAGGAATCGTTTGCCCCACTTCTGACGCATATTTCTCACTGAAGAATATTATCCTCTACGCAGCATATATAGCCTGCTTTCTCTCGTCAGGGACAAAATTGAAACGGAAGTAATATCAGCGTAAAATGATGGCGAACGCATATGCCTCATTTTTGGGATAGAAGTAAAGAAGCGAGCTCTGGTGAAGATGCAATGGCAGAATTAAGAAAGGTTAAAATACACCGAATTTCAAATTGCGATATGGAAACTTGTTTTGATTTAGTCATCTCTGAGGCTGAGGTTGTGATCAGGCTTAACGGTGAGGTTTATCGCTCATTCTATTGCTTGCCAACCCACCTAGAGGAGCTGGCTAGGGGGCATCTGGTCTCTGAAGGGATATGCCATTACTCGAACATAAAAGGCGTGGAAGTCAAACGGGATGGAAGCAAGTTTGTCATTTTCGTTACCAGTGATGGGCGCAATCCTATAAGGATGAAGAGAGTTAACTCACAAGCTAAGATATCTGTCACCGAGATTTGGGATGCCATGAAGAGACTGGATGAAAATAGCATCCTATTCAAAGAGACTGGTGGCACCCACATTGCTCAGATCTCTAGTCAGCGTAGTTATATCTTTGCTGAAGACATAAGTAGGCATTGTGCTATAGATAAGGTCATTGGCCTTGCATTTGGTACCAAGGTAGATCTGGCTAACAGCGCGCTGGTAACCTCAAGTCGGCAGACAAGGTCAACCGTGATAAAAGCAGCTCGTGTCCAAATTCCTGTGGTAATAAGCATTTCGGCCCCTACCAGTCTAGCCATAGAGGCCGCCTGCAAATTTGGCATAACACTGCTTGGGTTCACTCGAGGATATCGTTTTAATATCTATTCTCACGAGTGGAGAGTCATAGATAATGGATAAAGGTAAGACGAGCTCTTGGCGATGAAATTTTTGGAGGATGGTGATAGTGACCTCAACTATTCTTGCTGGGGGGAAAAGTTCTCGGCTTAAGGGGGGTAAGGCTTTAGAGATCGTTGGTGGTAAGAGCTTGATCCAACGTGTTATCGAGCGACTTGCGTTGGTAAGTAACCAAATCCTGATAGTGGGTTCCCCGGCTCAGTTCCACTTTCTGTCTGACTATAGTGTAGAATACAAGGCGGATTTGTACCCAGACAAAGGTCCACTTGGTGGGATTTATACTGGGCTAGCAGCTTCTAAATCCTTATATAACCTTGTGGTTGCTTGTGACATGCCTTTTTTGAATATTGAGCTGCTACGTTATATGATCAAGCTCTCCCCCGGTTTTGATGCGGTTATACCCAAGGTGGAGAGGATTCAACCTCTTCATGCTGTGTATTGTAAAAGCTGTCTGGATGGCATAAGAACGCGACTGGAGGACAATCAATTGGGGATTACTTATTTTCTCAGGACAGTGAATGTTAGGTATGTTGGCCAGGCTGAATGCCAGAGATTTGATCCGCAGCTTCTAAGCTTTTTCAACGTGAATTCCCAGGCTGACTTAGCTCGAGCCAATATACTAGCAGGAAGGGAAGATAGCCATAAGGGGGGCTAATTATAGTCATTGGCATAAATTTGTATATTTACAAGAGGTGAAAATTCTAAATCCGAAATTCTAAACCCTAAAGGAAAGTCAAAAAGCAAAAATCAAGATGCAAAATGACAGAGCAAAAGTTAAAAATCAGTTTAGTAAAGCCTTTTTACATTTTGAATTGTAATTTTAATTTTTTATCTTTGATTTTTGATATTCGTTAGGATTTAGTGCTTAGGATTTTAAAGATTTATGCGGTTAACTATAATATTAGCATTGGTATCCTCCGTGGTGGGCTATTAAATGATTTCTGTTGAGGAAGCACTGGAGAAGATTCTGGGCTATGTTCAGGTCTTGGAGCCGGAAGAGAAGCCTATTTTAAGCTGTTTGGGTCAGGTTCTAGCTGAAGATGTCTATTCCACCATTGACATTCCTCCTTTGGATAATTCTGCCATGGATGGTTTTGCCGTAAGAGCTGAGGATACATATGGCGCAAGTAAGTCGTCGCCAAAGGGCTTCCCTGTTATCGGTGAGGTTGCCGCTGGCT
>PCSL01000056.1:14543-15200 GCA_002772325.1 Chloroflexi bacterium CG23_combo_of_CG06-09_8_20_14_all_45_10 | reverse complement strand
TGCGGTAGTGCAATTTGAAGATACTGATGAAGTTACTCGGAAGGCATCTGGGGAGGACTCGTGTCTAATTGGTATACTGCGTCAAGTGGAGAGGGGATTAAATGTTCGCTGTAAGGGCGAGGATATTGCTAAAGGTGCGCTAATTTTGAGGAGGAGGACTATGCTTCGTCCTTCGGAGATAGGAGTGCTGGCCTCTCTTGGATGTCCTACAGCGCTGGTTATTCGCCGTCCCATAGTTTCCGTCCTGGCTACCGGAGATGAGCTTATAGATATTGCCCAGCCGTTACCTCCGGGCAAGATCTATAATAGCAATACGTATACCATTGCTGCCGAAGTCCTGCACTATGGCGGGATTCCTAAAATCCTCGGCATAGGGCGTGATTCAGTTCAATCACTCAATGAAAAGATTGGTGAGGGACTGGATTCAGATATGCTCATCACCTCTGGGGGTGTATCTCTGGGTGATTACGATATAGTGAAGGATGTTCTGGCAAAACGTGGTGAGATTGCCTTTTGGATGGTATGTATGAAGCCAGGGAAGCCGCTTGCTTTCGGGGTAATTGGAAGTAGGGAGAAAAAAGTGCCCCACCTAGGTTTGCCAGGCAACCCAGTTAGTTCCATGGTTACCTTTGAGCAATTTGCCCGCCCAGCTATCTT
>PCSL01000056.1:5134-14363 GCA_002772325.1 Chloroflexi bacterium CG23_combo_of_CG06-09_8_20_14_all_45_10 | reverse complement strand
GGCAAATGGCTTAGTCGTCATCCCTGAAAATATTGGAAGAGTTAAGGCAGGAGATATAGTCCAGGTGCAGATGCTAGATTGGAGTGAAGAATGATATTACCAGTTGTTTCCATCGTGGGTAAGACAGGAACTGGCAAAACAACGCTCATTGAGAGGTTGATTACAGAATTTAAGAAGCGGGGGTACCGAATTGCCACTGTGAAGCATAGCCCACGTAGCATAGACATAGACAAACCTGGTAAAGATAGCTGGAAATTCACTCAAGCGGGTAGTGACATTGTAATTATTAGCTCACCTGATAAGCTTGCTTTTATCAAAAGCACGGATCATGACCCAAGTATAGAGGAAATTTTGCGCCTTATCGGCAGTGAGTCGGACCTTGCCTTGGTTGAGGGATTTAGAAAGGGGAAAGCCCCCAAAATTGAGGTGCACAGAAAAGAACTTGGGGAAGATCTATTATGTTCTAGCAAAGAACTTTCTGCCATTGTCACTGATGAGCCTCTGGATATAAGTTTACCTCAGTTTTCTCCAGGTGATACCCAGGCGATAGCCGATTTCATAGAAAAGAATTTCATCTTTCAAGATAAGGGTGATACTTGCCTTTTTATTAATGGTAAGCAAGTGTTTATTAAGCCTTTCGTTAAAGATATTATTGCCAAAACCTTGCTAGCCATGATTTCCACATTAAAAGGGGTTGAGGAGATAAGAAGCCTTGATATTTCTATAAGAAATAAGCCTAGCGGGAATTCTTCCTCTCATGTAATGAAGTCTCTTTTCCTTACAAGAGAGGATTGAGGTGAGGGTGAAAAACATATTCAAGGCTGGAATATTGACCATCAGCGATAAAGGTTGGCGTGGCGAGCGTCAGGATAGAAGTGGCGAGGTCATTCGGGGGATTCTTTCTCAGATAGATGCTCAAATTGTAAATTATGACATTGTTCCCGATGAGAAAAACCTTATTGCCGAGAAGCTAATTCAATGGGCGGATAAGGATGGCATAGACGTCATTATCACTACCGGTGGCACAGGGCTTAGTCCCAGGGATGTCACCCCCGAAGCAACTCTTTCAGTGGTGGATAGGGTTGTTCCTGGTTTTGCTGAAGCAATGAGGCTTGCAAGCCTTAAAAAAACTCCTATGGCTGTGTTAAGTCGAGCGGTTGCTGGCACCCGGGGAGGATGCTTAATTATTAACTTGCCTGGCAGTCCCAAGGCGGTGCGTGAGTGCCTTGAGACAATATTGCCAGCTCTTCCTCATGCTGTGGAGACACTTAAAGGTCGAGTGAGCGAGTGCGGCACTTTTGAGTAATCGCTTGTTAGCGTAGGAAAGTTATACCTCTTAGCTACATATCATAGTTGACTAACATATCAAGCCTAAAGTATAATAAGCGGCAAAATTAAATATTAGCTCTCCGAGTTGCTATGCCTAAAGAGTAATCTATGGCGAGCAGCCGGTAGGCGAAGGTCTCGAGGGTGTGGGTAGAAATGCCCGCGCCTCCCGTGTTCGGAAAGGAGAGGATATGGATTTCAGTCATTGTTTTATAGCACCCCGTTCAATGAGGTGCTATTTTTATTCCCGCTCGTCTCCTTCTCTGATCTTGCGCTATATAGTAATTCTTCAAACCAAAATATTTCTAACATTGGAGGTATGTTGGAGACATACTCCAATGTCTCTAACATTGGAGGTATGTTCATGAAAAGAAAAGGAGTTTTACTAGTCATAGCAGTGCTTGTTGCTATTAGCCTCACTGTGGCAGCATGTGCCCCTGCAGGAGTTGGTGCACTACAGCCACAAGAAAGAATGAAGGTGGCTACCACCACCAGCCTCTATGATACTGGGTTATGGGGGTACTTAGAGTCAAAGTTTGAGCAAAGATATGATGTTGAACTGGACATCATGTATGCTGGCACCGGCAAAGCTTTGGAATATGGCAGTAGGGGAGATGTGGATGCCATTACCATTCATGACAAAGCCCGTGAGGAACAATTCGTAGCCGAAGGTTATGGGGTGGAGCGGGTTCCCTTTGCTTACAACTATTTTCTTATTGTAGGGCCACCAGGCGATCCGGCAGGGATCAAAGGTTTGAGCCCTGAGGATGCCTTCAAACAGTTGATGGAGACAGGGAGTGGGAAATTCATTTCCCGTGGTGATGATTCTGGAACACACGGCAAAGAGAAAACGATTTGGGGGGCAGCCGGCTTTGATTATGAAGCAGTTCAAAAAGCTGGAGACTGGTATATTGAGACTGGGGGAGGGATGGGGCCGATTTTGCTGATGGCTAGCGAAAAACAGGCTTATACCTTAACTGATATGGGCACTTTCCTAGCCTACAAAGTTAAGCTAAATCTGGTGCCCATAGTGGACAAGGGGGACATACTGCTCAACGTTTACTCCATAATCGCTATAAATCCTGAAAAACATCCGAAAACTAACATCGAGATGGCAAATAACCTGATAAATTTCCTTACATCGGATGAAATACAGGAGCTTATCAGCAATTACGGCGTTAAAGACTACGGCACACCGCTATTTTATCCCTGTGCTGGAGCCGAGCTAACAGAGTAAAAATTCTAAGGAAAGGAGGGTAAGATGCCAGTAATAGCAGCAGTGGTAAAGTGCAAGAAATGTGGTGCTGAAGTAAGGTCGGACTGGAAGTTTTGTCCCAATTGTGGAGACAAAGTTGTATGCCTTGGCAAGTACGAGGCTTGTGCTAAGAAGTAGCGCCGTGGTTTATCCTCGGCAATCTCAGTGAAGGGGGGAAGCATCTTCAAAGCTCTCATGTAATGAAGTCTCTTTTCCTTACAAGGAAAGATTGGATGCGAAACTGGCAAAGACTATAAATGCTTGAAATATGGCATGGACTTATCAAGGCTTTAGAACTCATAGTCTCTCTTGACCCCGAAGTAATGGAGATAGCGGGGAGATCATTGAGGATATCAGTGACCTCCTGTCTCCTTGCCTCTTCTATTTGCATACCCTTGGGAAGCCTAATCCACTTTCATAATTTCCGTGGTAAGAGGGCGGTGATAAATATCATCCAGACACTGTTTAGCGTGCCCACTGTTGTTGTTGGTTTATTTGTTTTTGTCCTCTTTTCCAATGCAGGACCGCTGGGTACCTTCGACATACTGTTCACTCCCATTGCTATGGTAATAGGGCAGATGATATTAATCACCCCTATAATGCTCGGCTTAACTATTTCTGCCTTGAGCGGCGTAGGTAAAGAGATTGTGGATACTGCTATCTCGCTTGGTGCTAGTGGCTTTCAAACTGCCTTGGTCGTGGTTAGGGAGTCAAGATATGCCGTTTTAGCTGCCGTGACAATGGGCTTTGGCAGAGCTATCTCAGAAGTGGGATGTGCCCTCATGGTCGGCGGTAATATCAGAGGATTCACCAGGACAATCACCACAGCGATTTCGCTTGAAACGTCCAAGGGTGATTTAGAGTTATCAATAGCGCTGGGCATAATCCTCTTATCTCTGGCACTCATAGTTAACGTAGCCTTAAATAGGCTACAGCAGAGGTAAATAATGGCTTTAATGGAAATAGTAGGGTTAAACCACAGATATGGTGAGCAAAAGGTATTGGAAAATATCAACCTGAATATTGATAAAGGTGAAGTCTTTGCTCTAATTGGACCTACTGGGGCAGGCAAGACGACGGTTCTACGTCTTATAGACCTTCTTGAAGTGCCCAGTGCAGGGGAAATTTATTTTGATGGCCTGCGCATCCCCGAATCTGGGAAACAAAGATTAGAAGTACGCCGCCGCATGTCATTTGTGCTTCAAAAACCTCGGGTATTTAATTTAAGTGTCTATGATAATGTTGCCTATGGGCTAAGGTGGAGAGGCGAGAGAAAAGATAAAATTGATAAAAAGGTTAACAAAATTTTGGAAATGGTTGGCTTGAAAGGCTATAAAGATAGAAATGCTCACACCCTTTCAGGCGGGGAAGCACAAAGAGTAGCCTTAGCCAGAGCTATGGTGGTTGAACCTGAGATATTGCTGTTGGATGAGCCTACAGCTAACCTCGACCCCGTGTCTACAGAGAGAATCGAGCAAATCATTTCCTACATAATCGAGCGACGAAATACCACTATGATAATGGCAACTCATGATATGTCCCAGGGACAGCAACTCGCTGACAGGATAGGGGTAATCATTAATGGCAAGATTGTCCAGGTAGGCGATGCTAAAGAGGTATTTCGCCTGCCCAAGGATAAGGAGGTAGCTAATTTCGTCGGTATGCAGAACATCATTGCAGGAAGGATAGTGACAAATGCGAAAGGCATAGTAATGATAGATATTGGCAACAATGTCATACAAGCAGTCTCAGATTGTCCTGTCGGTGAAGAAGTGTACGCCGGTATTAGACCTGAAGATATCACTTTAGCCTTATCTAAAAGCGAGAGTTCAGCAAGAAATTGCTTTTGTGGCAAAGTCAGTAAAGTCGCCTCGCTAGGGCCAGTCAGCCGGGTAGAGATGGACTGTGGCTTTCCGCTAGTAGCGCTGGTCACGAGCATATCAGCGGAGGAGTTAGATTTGGAGAAAGGCAGAGAAGTTTACGCCTCCTTCAAAGCCACAGGGGTGCACCTTATTAAAAGGCAAGTAGGTGACACGCTGTGAAAGTCAAATCCTTTGAGTTTAATTTAAGAGAATTAGCCGGATCCATGGGTGACTTCGGCACGCTCTTCCCGTTGGCAATCGGCTATATCAGTGTCTGTGGCCTCAATCCGGCGGGTTTTCTTGTGATGATGGGCTTGGCAAACATTGTAACTGGCCTTGTGTATCGCCTCCCTATGCCTATCGAGCCTATGAAGGTGCTTGCTGTAGTGGCTATTGCTCAGTGCTGGTCACCATCGATGGTATATGCATCTGGATTTGGGATGGGCGTTATCTGGCTACTCTTCGCTGTGACTGGCGTTGTGACTTGGATTGCTAGAGTTACACCAAATTCGGTTGTCCGCGGTATCCAGGTCGCACTTGGTGTGCTCCTGGCTATCACGGGATTCAAGATGCTTTCGACCTGGTGGATACTTGGCATCGTCTCCGTTTTGATAATGCTGGTATTACGGCAGAGCCGCTATGCCCCTGCCGCTATCGTGCTAATGATTCTTGGGGTGGTTATCCCGCTCATCAAGGGACAGCTTCAGCAAGTTGGTCTTCCTGGCTTTAGCCTTCCACCGCTCACAGTCTTTCGTCTTGGGGAAATTTGGCAGACACTACTATTAGCCGGCTTTGCTCAAATTCCACTTACGGCTACCAATGCAGTTATTGCTACCTCGTTGTTGATCAAGACATACTGGCCGGACAAGCCTGTAAGTGAGAAACGGCTCTCTTTAAATATGGGAATTATGAACTTGGTCCTTCCTTTCTTTGGTGGAATGCCTCTGTGTCATGGTGCTGGAGGGCTTGCTGGGCAATATTACTTTGGTGCACGAACAGGTGGGACGAACATCATTGAGGGGATAATTGAAATCTTGATGGGACTGTTTCTGGCTTCTTCAATCGCTGGTTTGTTTACCTTCTTTCCCACAGCTATCATTGGAGCCATGATGTTTATGGTCGGGATAGAACTCACTAAGTTCGCTAGGGATATTCGCTTGAACAAAAACCTGATCCCTATGATTGCAACTCTCACCGTTTCATTAGTTACTAATATGGCTTATGGTTTTCTGACTGGGCTTATAGTCTACTACCTAGCTCAATTTATCTCCAAAAAGGGCTACTATAAATTTCACTCCAAATCTAGCAAGGAGGTGGTTTCCAATGGAAATAATATCAAACAAAGCTATCGACCCAAGTAAAGTTTATGAACTCATCAAAAAGGATACCGCTGGGTCAGTAGTTCTTCACTTTGCTGTGGTAAAAAGAAGTCCTGAAAACAAAGCGATAAGTTCAATGGAGTTTCACGCAAACGGGGACGTAAAGCAAGAACTACACACAATCTGTGATGAAATTCTTAAGAGATGGAAAATTGAAGATGTGCTGATAATAAGGCGGCTTGGGCAACTGAATATTGGAGACATTATTTCTCTAGTTGCGGTTAGTTCTTCTCATAGAGAAGAAGCATTTGACGCTTGTCGCTACGGAGTCGATAGGCTAAAGAAAATGTTAACAATTACCAAAAAGGAAATCTTTGTATGAGTATTCCATTTTCCTCTGGCAAAGGTGGTAAAGCTGATGACTATTGTGAAGACCTGTCCTGAGCCCCAGTAAAGTGAGGAACAAATGAAACTTTTTGATTCTTTCCATCGTCGCATAAATTACCTCAGAATCTCAGTCACCGATAGGTGTAACCTACGCTGCATCTACTGCATGCCACCGCAGGGCGTTCCCCTGATACCACGTAGTGAACTCCTCTCTTACGAAGAAATTTTGACCGTTGTTCAGGCATCAGCTGAGCTCGGCATCAACAAGATAAGGCTTACCGGCGGCGAGCCCCTAGTCAGAGCGGAGTTACCTAAGCTTGTCAAGATGCTCTCGCAGATAGAAGGAATTGAGGAAATTTCTTTGACTACAAACGGGACACTTTTAAAGAAATATGCTATTGAACTTAAGGAGGCAGGTTTAAGGCGAGTCAATGTAAGTCTAGATACATTTAGGGCAGATAGATTTCGCTACATTACTCGCTCCGGAGAGCTAAAAGATGCTCTTGAGGGCATTGAAGCAGCGAGAAATGTTGGACTTCAGCCTGTTAAAATAAACACAGTGGTCATGAGAGGTATAAACGGTGATGAGGCATTGGATTTTGCCAGTATGACATATAAGGAGGGATGGTCTGTACGATTTATCGAGCTTATGCCTTTTGTTAATGTAGCAGAATTTGTGCCATCGGCTGAGGTGCTACAGTGTATTGAGCTGCTTGGCAAGCTCGAGCCCTGTTCAGCCATCGCTGGCAACGGCCCTGCTAAATATTACCGCTTGCCAGGAGCGAAAGGCACCATAGGGTTTATTAGCCCCGTCACCGAACCCTTTTGCTCCAACTGTAATCGCTTGCGGCTCACCTCGTATGGTAAGCTATGTCCTTGCCTTTTAGCAGATAGTGGGATTGACTTAAAGGGGCTGCTACGTAGTGATGCCTCGATACAGGAAATTAAACGTCTAATTCTAAGGGTAATTGTCTCCAAACCAGAGCAGCATAGGCTAGCAAAAGGTATTCTACCGATGAAGCGGAATATGTCTCAAATTGGAGGTTAAAGATGTCAGAATCAGTAGAGCGAGTGCACATGGTGGATGTTACCACGAAAGCGGAAACAGAACGAGAGGCAGTGGCAAAAGGTAAGGTGAGAATGGCGCCTGCCACAATAGAACTCATTCGCCGAGGTGGAATAGAAAAAGGAGATGTTCTTACAGTGGCACAAACAGCCGGGATTATGGCAGCGAAAGAAACTCCTCGCCTTATACCGTTATGCCACCCACTGCTGCTTACCAATGTTGGAATTGAGTTTTATCTTCCTGAGAATGGTGATTTTGTCGAGATTACTGCTAGTGCTAAAGGCGTGGGGAAAACAGGGTTTGAAATGGAGGCGCTTGTTGCTGTATGTGTAAGTGCTTTAACTATTTATGACATGTGCAAGGCAGTGGACCGCAGCATGACCATTGAGGAAATTCACCTGGTAAAGAAGAGCGGCGGCAAAAGCGGGACTTATATTGCCAGTGACTATAAAAGGGGTGGGGGACATGGTAAGGTGGTTGCAGTTTGCCTGAGCGGGAAGAGAGGAAGTCCTAAGAAGCCTGTTAGTCAGGGCCTTCTTAAAGAAGGCTATGGTTTTGTTGGCGATGCCCACGCTGGCAGCACCCGCCAGGTGAGCTTACTGGCGATAGAGACTATCAATAAAATGCTATCAGCGCTAGAGGATATTAACCCTAGCAGAATGCGCAGCCAGGGTATAAAAGTAAACCCAGGGGATTCCGCCGAGAACTTGGTTACCGAGGGCATAGAGTTGACCTCTTTAGGTCTTGGCACACAAATATATGTAGGGGAAGAGGCCATTCTTGAGGTTACTCAAATTGGCAAGAAATTTCACCGCCCAGGATTTTATCTTCTGCCCTTGGAGGGAATATTTGCTCGCGTGATTCGGGGTGGGGTGGTGAAACCGGGCGATGCTCTAAGGGTTGAGCTAACCTGATATCTTTTCCAGCTTGGCGGCGCATACCTTATATTCAGGGATTTTTGCCACCGGATCCAATGCTGGGTTCGTTAGGACATTTGCGGCGCATTCAGCGAAGTGAAATGGGATGAAGATCATACCCTCAGGCACCCTTTCTGTTATCAATGCTTTGGTCTTAATCTGACCTCGGCGAGTTTGAACCGAAACCAGCTCCCCAGCAACAATGCCTAGCTTCTCAGCATCTTTCGGAGCAATCTCCACATACCCCGTAGGAACCTCTTTGTTCAGCAAGTCCGTTTTCCTGGTCATCGTCCCCGTGTGGAAGTGGAACATTATCCTCCCTGTGCTTAATGTGAAAGGATATTCCTCATCTGGGAGTTCTGCTGGTTCCTTAAATTCTATGCCCCAAAATTTGCCCTTACCATTAGCACGGGCAAACTTTTCCTTATGAAGATAAGGTGTTCCTGGGTGTTCCTTAGATGGGCATGGCCAGGCTAATCCGCCCTTTTGGAGTCGATCGAAAGATATACCGCCATAGCTTGGGGTTAAGGATGCTATCTCATCCATAATATCAGCCGGTGCCCCATACTCAAACTCCTTGGAACCCATCGCCTTAGCCAGGTCGCAGATTATCTGCCAATCAGCTCTGCTTTCACCAAGAGGCTCGATGGCTTTCCTCACCATCTGCACCAGACGCTCTGTGGAGGTAAACGTCCCTTCCTTCTCGGCATAAGAAGCAACTGGAAGCACAACATCGGCTAGTTGAGCTGTCTCAGTAAGGAATATGTCCTGTACGGCAAGGAATTCGAGGTTTTCCAAGCCTTCCCTGACATGGCTAATGTCTGGGTCAGATATCATCGGATTTTCGCCCATAATGTACATCGCCTTTATATTGCTTTTCGCAGCCTCGTTCATCATCTCAACCACAGTAAGCCCTGGTTTTTCAGGTAACTTCGTTTTCCAGGCATCCTCAAACTTTGCTCGCATGTTTTTGTCAGTTACACTCTGGTACCCTGAGTAGACGTTGGGCAATGCCCCCATATCACAAGCACCTTGAACATTGTTTTGCCCTCTCAGGGGGTTAACCCCTGTACTCGGTTTGCCCACATTTCCCGTCA
>PCSL01000056.1:3082-5028 GCA_002772325.1 Chloroflexi bacterium CG23_combo_of_CG06-09_8_20_14_all_45_10 | reverse complement strand
AGCTGCAGCGATGAGCTTATCTTTAGGTATGCCGGTTATTTTCTCTACATGCTCTGGTGTGTAAATTTTGACTGTTTCCTTGAGCTCCTCAAATCCCTCAGTGCGCTCCTCGATGAATTTCTTGTCTTCCAGGCCATTGGCTAAGATGACATTCATGAACCCATTGAACACAGCGACATCTGTCCCGGGCCTTTGCCTCAGGTAGTAGTCGGCGAATTGAGTTAAAGTAATGGCTCTTGGATCTACAACTATAAGTTTTGTTCCCTTCTCCTTGGCCCTCAATATATACCTGGCTATAAGGGGGTGCTGTTCTGCAGTGTTGGAGCCAATAATCAATATACAATCGGCATCCTCAAGCTCCCTTATTGAATTGGTCATTGCCCCGCTGCCAAAGCTTTGCCCCAGGCCAACAACTGTGGAGGCATGACACAGCCGAGCACAGTGGTCAACGTTGTTTGTGCCCAAAACTGCTCTGGCAAACTTCATCATGAGATAATTTTCTTCATTGGTGCATTTCGCTGACGAAAGCACGGCAATGGAATCAGGGTCAATTTCTTTATACTCCTTAAGCTTCTTGGCAATGGTATCCAGAGCCTCGTCCCAAGAGGCCTCAATAAAGCTTCCATTCCGCTTTATTAATGGCCTGCTCAATCGTTCCTTGCTAGTTACAAATTCACTGGCATTCCATCCTTTAATGCAAAGCTTCCCTTGGCTAACCGTGTGTGATTTGCAGGGAAGCACACCTATCAGCTCGCCATCAAGAACCTGAAGGTAGAAGTTGCACCCAGCGCCACAATAAGGACATGTTGTAAGGACATTCTTATATTTCACGATAAAACCTCCTCTTTTATAGGCATCTCATCCAATGTAGTTAGCAGTGGTGCTTCCTGCTCTACGTCCATTCCAGCTTCGTAGTCGAATAAATCCTTGATATCTCTGCGCAAGAGCCTGAAAATCGTTAATAGAGGGATGTCAACCGGGCAGGCTTTCTCACATTGACCGCACCCGATACACCTTTCCGAGATGTGATACCATCTTATGAAGAGAAACATGGGTATTTCAGGTGGTAACCACCCTGTTTTAGAAAAAACCTCTTGCTCCATCTTGCAGTCCTTGCAGAAACACATTGGACAGACATTGCGGCAGCCATAGCACTTTATGCATTTGCTAAGCTCATGTCTCCAGAATTCTAAGCGCTCTGGTAGGCTCTTATTCAAAAGGGCGTTGATATTCTCATCTCCAGAAACTCCTTCAACCCCGGGGACTTTCACTCCTATGACAAGGTTATTAGGGTAAGGTCTTTCGCATTTGCACTCCTTGGCCTCATCTTCAGTGCAGGCAATACCCATGATTTTTACTTTATCCAAGTCTACCTGGCCCCTTTTAGCCAGCTCAACTAGTGCCCGCTCTTCGCATCCCCTAGCTACAATGCCAATTTTTGTATTTGGCTCTCTTCTCTGCATAAGAGCTAATATATTTTCCTTAGGTGGCCTACAGGTGTAACAAAGGCGATATTCCGTCGAAATCGTTAGATTATCCAGCTCGTTGGCATCAGTAAACAGGTAAGGGGCCACGTAGCCATCCTGCTCTTTCAATCCGAATATGGCATCAACCTCTTTACCTTCAAGCCATTTTCTGGCTAAATCTCGGACATTCCTTATCATGCTCTCACCTCTTTTAGGGGATTTGGCCCTAGCCTCCTCATCTCCTCGGTAAACTCTGTAACTACTTCAGCGAATCTAGCCCCCTCTGCTGCTGAAATCCACTCAAGCCTCATCCTTCTTGGATCGATCCCTAGATAGCCCAATATCTTCTCCAGAATGGCCATCCTCTTCTTAGTTCGGTGGTTGCCATACATATAGTGGCAGTCTCCAATGTGGCAACCGAGAACTAGCACTCCATCTGCTCCGGAGGATAAAGCCTTAACCACAAACTCAGGCTCTACT
>PCSL01000056.1:2099-3047 GCA_002772325.1 Chloroflexi bacterium CG23_combo_of_CG06-09_8_20_14_all_45_10 | reverse complement strand
AATTTCCTCCTTTTAAAAAACCAGTGCCACATATAGTGCACAATGCTGCCCCCATAGCGATGTAAAGCCCTGCCATAAATCCACAGAGAAGTAATTGAAATACCGGCAGTTTCGCCTTATAGACCCTTATGTTTCCTGCCATTAAGGTCATCCTTTGTGGTGGATTAAAAGGCACTCTCTGTTACCTCCTTTCTCTAATTAGATTTACTAAACAGGGCTTCTATCTGGGCTAGAATTTCCACATCTCTAAAATGGTTCATAATGATTGCTCCAGCAGGGCAGGCAGCACCACAGGTGCCGCAACCTTTACATACGGCTTCACTGACGTGAGACACCCTCTTACCATCTTGAGCTTGAAGTTCAATGGCTTTGAATGGACATACAGGTTCACAAGTTCCACAACCGGAGCACTTATCCTCATCAACCAAGGCAGTTATCGCCTCAGGTTTCACATAGCCCCTTCTCATGGGAATTGCTGCTTTTGCCGCAGCAGCATAAGCTTGAGAAACACCCTCAGCAATATCTGTTGGCCAGCGGGCAGAGCCACAAAGGTAGATGCCATCGGTGGCAAATTCAACTGGCATCAATTTAAGATGTGCCTCAAGGAAGAACCCTTGCTCACTCAAAGGGACTTTAAGCATCTTGGAGATTTCCTCGTTGTCGGCTCGGGGAATTAAGGGAGTGGTGAGCACTACTATATCCACAGAGAGCTCTACCTCTCTGCCCCGCAACTGGTGCCATACTTTCACCTTCTCAGCCTTCCCATTCCCGATGACTCGGGGTGGCTTTTCCAGTTCATATCTTATAAATCTAACACCTTGCTCCATGGATTTGCGATAGTAGTTTTCAAACTCTACTCCATAAGCCATTAAATCGCGGTGAAGGAGCCAGACCTTAGAAGTAGGGTTATTTTCCTTAATTAAAGTAGCATTCTTGACCGCTGTCATG
>PCSL01000056.1:0-2038 GCA_002772325.1 Chloroflexi bacterium CG23_combo_of_CG06-09_8_20_14_all_45_10 | reverse complement strand
CCACATTTTGCCCATCAATCCCCTCTTTCTTCATCCTCTGTTCTAGCTCAAGTTGAGTGATGACATTGGGAAACTTGCCATAACCATACTGACCTATTGGCTTTAGTTCCTCAGCGCCAATGGCAACAATGATGGTGCCAACTTTAAGCTCGCTCTCCTTCCCATGCCCCTCTAAAGTAGCATCGAAGTTCCCTATAAACCCGCTCACATCCTTTACTTTAGTGGAGAGATGGGTCTTGATCTTGCTGTGGTCCTTTACTTTTTGAATGAGCGGTCCAATTAATTTACTGGACTTCTCATTAGTAGGAAAGAGCTTATAGATATCCAACAAAGTACCGCCCAGCTCCTTTTCCTTTTCCACTAGATGAACCTCAAAGCCTTGCTCAGCTAGATTCAAGGCAGCACTCATCCCAACCACGCCGCCACCCATGACCAAGCATGAGGGAATCACCGGGATCTCAATTTCCTCCAGTGGCTCTAAAAGCCTTGCCTTGGCTACCCCCATCTTGATGAGCTCTTTAGCCTTTTCGGTTGCTTTCCCTGGCTCACGCATATGCACCCAAGAGCACTGGTCTCTTATATTGACAAATTCGAAGAGATATTTATTCAAGCCTGCTTCCTCACAGGCAGCCCTGAATAGTGGCTCATGGGTTCTCGGGGTGCAAGATGCTACTATAACCCGATTCAAGCTATACTCTGGGATTGCTTTCTTTATTGCCGAGATTCCTTCCTCAGAGCAAGTAAATAAATTGCGCTCGGCGTGTACTACATTGGGGAGCCCTTTAACATATTTCACTACTTGGGGAACATCCACATATGCTCCAATATTTGTGCCACAATGGCAGACGAAAACCCCGATACGAGCTTCTTCCACGTCAACTACCTCCTGCTATGACCTCGGCTGCTCTAGCTGCTGCTCCTGACCCTTGTATTACAGAGTCTGGGATATCCCTGGGGCTGTGAACATAGCCACAGGCAAATATTCCCGGTCTGGTGCTATCTACTGGGTGGGACAACTTATCAGGAACCTCTACAAAGCCATATTCATTTAGCTCTATGCCTAGTATCTCTGCCAATTCCTTGCTGCCTCGGGGGGTCATCGCCTGACAAAGAACCACTAAATCTACTTCCATATTCTTTGTTTCCGCGGTAGTGGTGTCCTCATACCACACGATGGGATTTTGGTTTTCTGGATTGACCTCGACCCTACCAGGACGACCCCTGATATAGGTTACGTTGTACTCCTCTTTCGCTCTGGTGACATATTCCTGGAACCTTTTGCCTACAGCCCTTAAGTCCATATAGAAGATGGTGGATTTTGTCCCTGGATGATGTTCGTAAGCTAATATCGCCTCCTTGGTAGCATGCATGCAGCAGACACTGGAGCAATATGCTTTGTGCTTGAAATCACGAGAGCCAACACACTGAATGAAGGCTATAGCATGAGGAATCTTTCCATCCGAAGGGCGCTTGAGCTCTCCGAAAGTAGGTCCTGATGCCGCAGTTAACCTCTCAAATTCTATAGCGGTGATGACATTCTTTATCTTTCCATAGCCATATTCTGTTAATGGTGAGACATCGTAGAGATCGAGACCTGTGGCGAGGATTATCGCACCGACATTGACTTCGATGTGTTCATCTTGCATGGTGTAAGCTATCGCATTTGCCTCGCATCGCTTCTCGCATTCATGACATTCGATGCACCCTTCTATTTGTCCTGCAAGGCAGCGTGAAGCCTCTTCTATGGCTTCTTCCGCGGTATAACCCAAAGAAACGTCACGAAAGTCTTTTATTCTCTCCCCGATAGGTTCTTCTTCTATCTTCACTCGTTTTTGGGCCGGGAAGCGTTTTTTCCTATCCTCAATCTCCTCCTCAGAGAGCTTTTCCGGCTCTTTTTCCTCCTCTTCACCCTCGAAAGGCTCTCCTTTTAAATACCGATCTATGAAGCGAGCCGCTCTTTTTCCTGCTGCTATGGCATCAATCACGAAGGCAGGCCCAGTAACTACATCCCCCCCGGCAAAGACTCCCTCGATATTAG
>PCSL01000065.1:12324-17729 GCA_002772325.1 Chloroflexi bacterium CG23_combo_of_CG06-09_8_20_14_all_45_10 | reverse complement strand
TTTGAAATTTGAATTTGTTGTAGTGCGAGGCTTCAGCCGAATTTGTTGTAGTGCGAGGCTTCAGCCTCGTGCATTAGAAATTAGAATTTAGGATTTAATTAAAGAAGTGTGGTGAAGATAGATGCTAGTAAAAAACGCTGATGTGCTAGTTCAAAATGCTCGAAGTCCGAAACTCAGTAAGGCTAGAGGAATCTTGGTTGAGTTAGTAGATAGTGCCATCAAAGCGGGGGATCCCTCTTCTAGTATACGAAAATGGGTGAAAGTTGAAGCTGATAAGCTTAAGTTTGGGAATTATGAGGTTGATCTCAGCAGGGTTGATAGGATTGTGGCAGTCGGTGGCGGGAAAGCCAGTGCCGCAATGGCGATAACGCTTGAGCAGATCTTGGGAGACCGACTCGCGGAAGGCAGAGTAAACATCCCTGAGGGCACGGTACCAAGGAAAGCAGGGCACAAAATCAAGTTCGTGGAGGCAGGGCATCCCATTCCCAGTGAATCTGGTATGGAAGGCACCAAGCGGATACTGGATCTTGTTAGCGGACTTGGTTCACGAGACCTCGTGATATGTCTGATAAGCGGCGGCGGCTCGGCGCTCATGCCTCTCCCTGCGGGGGGTATAGAGCTTAGCGAGCTGCAAGAGGTTACACAGCTTTTGTTAAAAAGTGGCGCTGCCATCCAGGAGGTTAATGCGGTCAGAAAACACCTGTCTGCTGTGAAGGGGGGCCAACTGGCTAGGGCAGCTTATCCGGCAAGGATCATTACTCTGATTATCTCTGATGTAGTTGGGGATAGATTAGATACGATCGCCAGTGGGCCGACTTATTGGGATTTAACCACCTACCGGGATGCTTTTTCCGTGCTTGAAAAATATAAACTCACGGAAAAGGTATCGCCAAGCATTATTGCCCGCTTGAGAAACGGAGTAAGAGGTGCGATACCTGAAACACCCAAGCTGGGGGAGGAATGTTTCCGAAACGCCTACTACAAGATTATAGCAAGCAATGCAGATGCTCTCGAAATGGCTGTGGAAGTTGGAAGGGCCCACGATCTCAACGTCCATATTTTAACAGCCACGATGCAAGGTGAGGCGCGCCAGGTCGGCGAGCACTTAGCCCGTGTGGCGAAAGAAGTATACGAGGCAGGAAAGCCAATCCCAATGCCAGCTCTTTTGCTTTCAGGGGGCGAGACCACGGTAAGAGTGAGGGGCCAAGGTGTGGGAGGTCGAAATCAAGAGCTCGTGCTCAGTGCGGTGGCAGGTTTAGCGGGTTTGGAGGGCGCGGCCATCGCGTCCTTCGGCACGGATGGGGTAGATGGCCCCACAGATGCTGCTGGAGCGATAGCGGATGGATTCACACTCCAGAAGGCGAGAGAACTTGGCTTAGATCCTTCCTCCTACCTCGAGAACAACGACTCTTATCATTTCTTTAAGGAGCTTGAGGATCTAGTGGTAACCGGGCCCAGCGGGACCAATATAATGGATATCACAGCCTTAATTGTTTTCTAAGGTTAATTCCAAATTCTGTAGTATTTTTACAATCGTCATATCCGTTTGAGCCATAGAATATGAAATCATACCTATATTCTTCATAGTATCTTTTGGTTTTTCATCCACAATTCCATTCGGAGGTATCTTTATTCCATTTACGCTCATTAAGGCACTTTCCATAGCAACGCCTGCTGCTGTCATGGCTTTTAATGTGCAACTATATTTAGCCCCATCGCATATGACGCCTGTCATGTTTGATGCTGCAGCATTAATGGCATTGTTTATTTCCCTCTCTTTGCCTCCCAGAAGATATGTGAGCCCTGCCGCTGCTCCAATAGCTGATTTATTGAAACAACCGCATAGCGCAGACAAATCACCTGTATAGTTGGATATGATCCTGGTGACAATGTGTGACAGCAGTATAGACTTTAGGAGTCTATCTTCATCGATATTTAGCCATTTGGCGGTAACAATGATGGGAACTGTAGCGGTGATACCCATATTCCCTGACCCTGATGTGCTCATTGCTGGTTTTGGAGCACCTCCCATCCTTGCCTCAACTCCAGAGGCAGTCTCCAGTTTAATATTTGTCATTAAGTCATTTGATAACATGCCATTTTGAATCAAACTCTCTAGAGCTTTTACAATTCCTATACCATATTGTTTGCCTCTTCCCTCTTTTGTCAGCTGTTTATTTATAATTATTGTCTTCCTAAGTTCTTCCTCCTCCTTAGCATCTATATCTTCGATAATTCTAATAATCTCTGGTATATTTTCTGGCAAATTTTCTTCCTCATTCTCGGCTTTCTGATCAATACTTTGTTCGTATATTTTCCTATCGTTTATTTGTATTAACACTATATTGTCATGAGCTCCACATATTCTTGTCTTTGCTATTGTTTCTGTTTCATCTTTAAGGTAAATAAGTTCGGCTGAGATGTCGATAGCTGTTATTTTTTCACCAATGTCTGCCTCTCCAATTTCTATTTTGCCCACCAAGCTATTTGCCCTTTCTAGTATGGGAGCATTTATTTGGCCGAAAATATTTAAATATTGCTGCTTCTTTAGGGTGGCATTTTTGTTAAGATTTGTGAATATGCCTAGAGCTGCTGCGAGGTTAATCCCTCTTTGCCCATTAGTCTTAGGTATAGCGACACCACAGGCATTTTTAAAGACATTTCTATCCACCCTTATCATCAATTTTTCCACTTTCTCAGTATCGGGTAAAGGTACACTCTCATTTATGCCCAAGCCTAAATGCACCGGGTAGTTGCCAAATAAGGCGTTATATGCTGTTGATGTAGCCAATCCTATTGCTGCTACCTCAGTGCACCCCATTGCGGGCTTTACATTGCGTTGCAGGAATTTCAGTATGTCTATTTCAATTTCTCCTCAGGGAAATTAATTTTGGATTGCATTTATATGTAGGTAAGGCTGTAGCACCTCGGGTACTAATACAGTGCCATCGGGTTGCTGATAATTTTCCAGCACAGCGATAAGGACTCGTGGCAAAGCTAAACCTGAGCCATTAAGTGTGTGGACAAAGCAAGGTCTACTTCCAGGTTCGGGACGGTAGCGGATATTAGTTCGCCTGGCCTGAAAGTCGCTGCAGTTGCTACAGGAGCTAACTTCAAGCCACTCAGCAGAGCCCGGAGCCCACATTTCAATATCGTATGTTTTACAGGCAGCAAAACCAAGGTCGCCAGTACATAATTGTATCACGCGGTAAGGAATAGCTAGTCTACGACACACATCTTCAGCATTAGCTACTAACTTCTCCAGTTCCTCATCAGATTTTTCCGGCTCAGTGAGCTTATAAAGCTCCACCTTATCAAACTGATGCCCTCTCTTGATACCCCGGGTATCTTTACCTGCAGCCATCTTCTCCCGGCGGAAGCAAGCGGTGTAGGCAACGTAATGAAGGGGCAAGTCCTTGGCATCTAATATCTCATCACGATGCAAATTAGTTAAAGGCACTTCTGCTGTGGGTATAAACCAGAAATCGTCCTCATCGTCGTGGTATAGGTTATCGCTAAATTTGGGCAAGTTTCCCGAACCTACCATGCATTCCCGCTTGACCATAAAAGGAGGATAGATTTCTTTGTAGCCATGCTCGGTTACATGCAAATCAAGCATAAAAGAGATTAGCGCTCGCTGAAGATGTGCCCCCAATCCTTTGAGAACATAGAATCGAGTCCCAGAGAGCTTTACACCCCTTTGAAAATCTATTATGCCCAGTTTCTCACCTAACTCCCAATGAGGCAATGGCTTGAAGGAGAACTCTCTTGGCTCACCCCAGCTACGCACCACAATATTGTTGCTCTCATTCTTTCCCAAAGGCACGCTGGTATGAGGAATGTTTGGCAGTTCTAGCAATAAGGATTCAAGGTTGGCTTTAACCTGGCTGGTTTCCTGCTGTAAAGCAGATATTTGCTCTCCTAGCTTACGCATCTCGGCAATAAGCTGAGGTGGTTTCTCCTTCGTTGTGCCTAGCTGTTTGCTTACCTGGTTATGTTGACTTCGGAGTAGCTCTACCTGACGAAGCAAGCTGCGGTGATGCTCATCAGTTTCAAGAATGGTCTCCAGGGCGAAAGTGTCACCTCTTTTCTCAAGTGCCTGGCGAACACCCCCCGGACTTTCACGGATAAGCTTAATATCAAGCATTTGTTCTTCCTTCCACTTAGTTCGGAGTCAGGGCTCCGATTTTGTCTTCAATTGAGGGAAAAGTATAACCTCACGAATAGAGCTTTGTCCAGTCAGTAGCATTACCAAGCGGTCGATGCCTATTCCCAAACCTCCAGTGGGTGGCATCCCATACTCCAAAGCTTGAAGAAAATCCTCATCGGCAATCTCAACCTCCTCATCTCCAACTCGCTCTTTTAGCTGTTGTCGAAACCTCTCCCTCTGTTCTAGAGGGTCGTTGAGTTCAGTGAAAGCATTGGCAATCTCTATCCCATTAATGAATGCCTCAAACCTTTCCACCAAACGGTCATCGCCCCGCTTGCGCTTGGCCAAAGGCGACATTTCCACCGGGTAATCGAGAAGGAAGGTCGGCTGGATAAGATTCGACTCAACAAAGGTGGCAATTAGCTCATCTACAAGTTTTCCTCTTCTCTTGCCCGGATCAGCTTCCATTCCCATCTCTGTCATTCGTGACCGCAAGGAAGCAGCATCGGGATAGTCTTCAAAGTCAATGCTACAATGCTTTTTAATAGCCTCACGTAGATAAAGCCTTTGCCAGGGAGGAGTAAGGTCAATAGTTTTCCCCTGACAGGTAATCTTAGTATCGCCTAGAACTTCACGAGCGATGTGAGAGACTGCCTCCTCGACTAAATTCATTATGTCATTATAATCGGCATAAGCTTGATAGCACTCAAGCAAGGTGAATTCGGGATTGTGTTTAATGGAAATGCCTTCGTTGCGGAAGGCACGTCCCATCTCATAAACCTTATCAAAACCGCCCACTATCAGTCTCTTAAGGTGAAGCTCTAGAGCGATACGCAAATAAAGGTCTTCATCGAGTGCGTGGTGATGGGTGATGAAGGGGCGTGCTAATGCTCCGCCAGCTTGTGGCTGGAGCACAGGGGTCTCCGCCTCTATAAAGCCTTGGCTATTGAGAAAATTTCTAACCGCAGTGATAATCCGGCTACGTAGGGTAAAGATGTTTTTGGCATCTTCATTGGAAATAAGGTCAAGATACCTCTGTCGGTACCTCTTTTCTACATCAGCCAGTCCATGCCACTTCTCCGGCAGTGGGCGGAGGGATTTGCATAGCATAGTGAAATCAGGTGCTTCAAGTGTGATCTCCCCTGTTTTTGTTCGGAAAAGCTTGCCTTCCACCCCTATAATGTCGCCAATGTCAACCTCCTTAAGAAATTCATACTTCTCCTGCCCCAGAGAATTGTAGCGAAAGCAGAGCTGT
>PCSL01000065.1:0-12249 GCA_002772325.1 Chloroflexi bacterium CG23_combo_of_CG06-09_8_20_14_all_45_10 | reverse complement strand
TCCAACCTCTGTTGAGTTATACGCTCTAACCTTGAGGTCATAGGTTAAACTCCTAAAATCTCCTTAGCTTCTTTGGCCAGATGCGCGGGCACCATTATCTTTACTTCGCCTAAGCCATCAATAGTAAGTCCATAGACTAAGCTGGCGCTCTCATAGCTTAAGATGGTTGGAATGCCTTCGCTCTCCAGCCGCCCCTTAATTATCTGCGCTTCCATTTGCCTGGCAGTGCAAATAGCAACCAGTTGTTCCTGTGTGGACATAAGCCTTGAGATTGATATTGTAGCAGAAACCTATACCATCTCCAATATCGAGGTTTACCTCGAAAGGTAGTTCTTGACGCTTAAGGGCGCACGATATAAAATCTGCCTTGTGCTGCCTGAAAGAGGGCTTTGTTACAAGTCCAAAATCTAAAGGAGGGAAGGTGATTTGTATGCGCTTGGAAGACATCTGCTACTGGAATTAAAAGATTGCAATAAGGAGGTGTTAGATGACTTAGATTTTCTCAGAGATTGTCTTAATGAAGCTGCTGTTCAGTGTGGTGCCATTGTCGTCGGCGAATCTTTCTACCATTTTTCTCCTCACGGGGTAAGTGGGGTGGTCAACATCGCTGAATCGCATATCTCTATTCATACCTGGCCTGAGTATAGATACGCTGCTGTTGATGTTTTCACCTGTGGAGACAAAGTGGAACCTGAAGAAGCTGCTAAGTTAATAGTAGAAAAGCTGGAAGCCCAAAATTATTCCCTAATAGAGTTGCGAAGAGGCATCATGGTGGATAGCCAGGTTGGTTGGGCCACAAAATGAAAAATAAAGACCCTGATAAACATAAATGGTTTCATGACTATATCAGTCCTGACCTTACTATGTTGCATAGCGTTAAGGAAGTGATATATTCAGGGCAAAGCAAGTTTCAATCGATAGACATTATTAACACTGGAAGCTTCGGTATGTGTCTTATCCTTGATGGTAAAATTCAATCCAGCGAGAAGGATGAGTTTATTTACCATGAAGTCTTAGTGCATCCAGCTATGCTTGCCCACCCAAAGCCAGAGAAGGTGTTTATTGCTGGGGGTGGTGAAGGTTGCACCCTTCGCGAAGTTTTGGCACATAAAACAGTGGAGAAGGTGGTTATGGTGGATATTGACGCGAAGGTAATAGATATTTGTCGTCGATTCTTACCCTCTTTTCACCAAAATTCCTTTGATGACTCTAGAGCAGAGCTTCACTTCACTGATGCCAGAAAATACCTGGAGGGAAGCAATGATAAATTTGATGTTATTATCATTGACTTAGTTGACCCTTTGGCCAAAGGACCGGCCCGCTTGCTATATACTCAAGAGTTCTACCAAATAGTTAAACAAAGGCTTGAGCCTGATAGTATCATGTCTGTGCAAGCTGAATCTGCTAGTTGGACTGAGTTACAAAATTTCACTGCTATTGCCAACACCTTAAAAACTGTCTTTCCTATAGTTTGTCCTTATCGAGCTCACATACCTTCCTTTGCTGATGAATGGGGATTTATCTCTGCTTCGGAAAGCCTTGATCCGGCTAAATTAACATCTGGGGAAATTGATGTCAGAATCTCAGCAAGAATATCAAAAGAACTAAAATCCTACGATGGACTCACCCACCAAGCTATGTTTATCCTCCCCAAGCATATTCGCCGGGAGCTAGCTGCAACCAAAAAAATCATCACTGACAAAGAGCCTATCTTCACCTATTAAGATAACCTTCCCGATTTTGAAGCTCTCTCCTTCTTAATGTTATAATGCCTACAAACCCTCATGGATATTCTAGCTACGCTTAATCCTGTTCAGAGAGAAGCCGTAGAAGCAACAGAGGGGCCTGTGCTTATTTTAGCTGGCCCCGGCAGCGGCAAGACCAGGGTGATCACCCATCGAGTTGCCTACTTGGTCAGGGGCTGTGGCGTTAATCCCCACCATATTATGGCAGTTACCTTCACCAATAAAGCTGCCCGGGAAATGAAGGAAAGGTTGGAGCAACTCTTGGGACAAGCAGTTGAGGCCTTAACCTTGGGCACTTTCCACGCTATTTGTGCTCGAATTCTCCGCTGTGAGGGCAAAGCCACAGGGCTTAACGCAGGATTTGTCATTTATGACGATGAGGATCAACTGAAATTGATAAAACAAAGCCTCCAAGAAATAAATCTTGACCCCAAGCAATATGCTCCTCGTGCTTTACAGTCAGCTATTAGTGCTGCCAAAAGCCGACTTATTAGCGCCGAGGGCTATGCGCAGCAGATTCAGAGTTATTTTGAGGAGGTAGTGCAGCGAGTTTACCAACACTATCAACAGTTGCTCAGTCAAAGTGGGGCGGTGGATTTTGACGACTTGCTAATGAAGACAGTGGAGTTATTCCGCAACCATCCGCAGATCCTTAACAGATACCAGTCGCGCTATCTCCATATTCTAGTTGATGAATTCCAGGATACCAACATTGCTCAGTATATGCTCATAAAGCAGCTAGCAGGAAAGCATCATAATATCTGTGTCGTTGGTGACCCCGATCAATCCATTTATTCTTGGAGGTTTGCCGATTTGCGCAACATTTTGAGCTTTGAGAAGGATTATCCCGAAGCTAAAGTAGTGGTTTTGGAGCAAAATTACCGTTCTACCAAGACCATTTTAGAAGTGGCCTCAGATGTTATCTCGGCGAACGTGCAGCGCAAGCCAAAAAACTTATGGACAGAAAACGAAGTTGGCTCTCCGGTAGCTATTATAGAAAGTTATAGCGAGGAAGAAGAAGCTCAATCAGTGGTTAACGAGATAGAAAAGCTGGTCAGCCAGGAACAAATATCCCTCAAAGATTGCGCCGTGATGTATCGTGTCAATGCGCAGTCACGGGCATTAGAGGAAACATTTATGAGGTATGGGCTACCTTATAAGCTTGTCGGCGGCACTCGCTTTTATCGCCGGCAGGAGGTTAAGGATATTATTGCTTACCTTAGGGTTATTCATAATCCTCATGACAATGTCAGCCTGGCCCGGATGATAAATGTCCCTGGGAGGGGCATTGGGCAGGGCACCCTTAGCCAGCTTCGAGCTTGGGCAAGGTCTCATGATACTTCTCTCTACGATTCCTTAAAGCAGGTAGTAACGGGGAAAGCTCTCTCCCCTCGTATTACTCAAGCCCTAAGTAGATTTACTACTCTTATCGATGAGCTTATGGCCAAAAGTCATGGGTTAAGCCTTGCTGAGCTATTAGACGAGATATTGGAGCATATAGGGTATAGGGAATATCTCTTGGAGAAGGAGGATGGGGAAGATCGTTGGGAGAACATAATGGAGCTAAAAAGCGTAGCCAGAGAATATAGTGGACTTAATCCTGAAGAGGCTTTAGCCACTTTTTTGGAAAAGATCAGCCTGGTAGCAGACATAGACGAATTAGATGAAAAAGCTGATGCTGTAACTCTAATTACCTTACACCAAGCCAAAGGTTTAGAGTTTCCCGTAGTTTTTATCGTTGGCATGGAGGAAGGAATTCTCCCCCATAGGAAGTCTTTTGATGACCCTGAAGAGATGGAAGAGGAGCGTCGCCTTTGCTATGTGGGCATGACCCGAGCTGAGAAACAACTTTACCTTTTGCATAGTTACCGGCGTAGCTTATTTGGCGGCTCAGTAAATCCTCCATCTCGTTTCCTTCAGGATATTTCACCACATTTGGTAACCACCCAGGGGCTATGGGAGGAGGAAAGCCTTGGTCTCCCAGCCACTGTTTATTCCCAATCACCAATTAATTCCTTAAGCACCTTAGGGCTGAAAGTGGGTGACTGGGTGCACCACAGCAAATTTGGCGATGGCATAGTGATGGATTGCCTTCCCGACAGAGGGGATCAAGTGGTAACCGTGGCCTTTGAGGAAGCTGGTGTTAAAAAGCTTTTGCTCAGCCTGGCAAAATTGGAGAAAATCGAAAAAGATATTGATTTTCCCTGATAAACTATTGACAAAATACACGAAAGCGTGTAAAATTTCTTTTAAATGTCGATTAAAGTTTTAGCGCCCGAGGTAGTCTCCAAGATCGCTGCTGGGGAGGTAATTGAAAGGCCAGCTTCAGTGGTAAAGGAGTTGATAGAAAATTCCTTGGATGCTGAGGCTAGCCAAATTAGTGTAGAAACTCAAGGCGGTGGCATAGTCCTAATCAAAGTAACTGATAATGGAGCCGGTATCCCGGCATCAGAAGTAGAGCTCGCTTTCCGTAGGTATGCCACCAGCAAGATTAGCAACACGGCCGATTTAGGAAGCATCTCCAGTCTTGGCTTTCGTGGTGAAGCTTTACCCAGCATTGCCGCTGTTGCTGAGGTGGAAATTTCCACCAAAGCTTCTTCAGATGCTGTTGGCAGTTACATGTACCTAAGGAAGGGTGACATAGTTCGCCGGGAGAGCCACGCCAGACCTCAGGGTACCACTATAGCCGTGCGCCGACTATTCCGTTATTTTCCCGCCCGACTCAAGTTTCTCAAATCGGCAAATGCAGAAAATAGCCATATCGCCCGTGTGGTAAGCCATTATGCTCTAGCATTCCCCGGGGTAAGGTTCTGCTTACTTGTTGATAAACGCCTTAGTTTGCAGACTGCCGGCAATGGCGACCTGCGTGATGTGGTAAATCAAATATATGGTTTAGAGGTAGCCCAAAAGATGCTAGAGGTAGGGGCGAGAGATACATTTTGTAAGGTCAGCGGTTTAGTGAGCCCACCCTCCTTAGCTCGCTCCAATCGCGGCTATCTCAGCTTCTTTGTCAATCGGAGGTCGGTGCACACTCCTTTGCTGATGCGGGCAACTGAAGAGGCTTACCATGGCTTGCTTATGGATGGAAAGCATCCTATGGCCATAATCAACATCTCGTTGCCACCTGAGGAAATCGATGTCAATGTTCACCCCACCAAAGCTCAAGTGAAGTTTCGTCGTGAACAGGCTGTTTTTGCTAGCACAGAAGAGGCAGTAAAAGGAGCATTAGCCAGGGCACCGATAGCCAAGTCTGGAGCTATGCCTCTCTCAGCTACTTCATGGCAAGAGATTGCTTCGTTGAAGTCGCAAAGACAGGGAATGATAAAGGAAAAAGAGCCGACCTTTGTTGCCCCGTTACCTGCTCCGGGCTTACCTGTTTTACGTGTAATGGGGCAGCTAGCCAATACTTACATCATTGCTGAGGGACCTGAGGGGCTTTATCTCATTGACCAACATGCGGCGCATGAGCGTATACTCTATGAGAGAATTTTAGCCCAGTGGTCACAGGCGGAGTTTGAAGTTCAAGGGTTACTCCAGCCAATAACCATAGAGCTCAGCCCCAGTGAGGAAGAAACATTAAAAGCTAACAAAGAGATTTTAGGTCAATTCGGCTTTGCTATTGAGCCTTTTGGTCATAGAAGCTATTTAATACGTGCTCTACCAGCCGTGATAGCGAAGGTGAATGTTATTGAGGCAATGGCAAAGCTATTTGACAACCTTGCCAGCAAGGAGAATCCAGCTCCGTGGGAAGAGAAAATAGCAGAGTCTCTTGCTTGCCACAGTGCCATCAAGGCAGGGCAGCAGTTAAGCGATGAGGAAATGAGAGAATTAGTAAGACAGCTAGAGCAAGCTAACCAACCTCGCACTTGTCCCCATGGCAGGCCGACTATGATTCATTTGAGCTCACATCAATTAGAAAAGGAGTTTGGCCGGGTAGGCTAAGCACTAGCCACCCCTAAGCTGTAAGCCAGTAGGAAACCATTTGAGCAACCTTTACAATGAGCTCTGCCTCAAACTATAATTGGCGAGATGTCCTCTCTGAAACAAATCAATGTAATTGCTATCCTGGCCAGGGTATCCCGCTTGTTGGCTCACCAGGGGCATCGGGGGTACATTGTGGGTGGCTTTATTCGCGATTGGTTCCTGGGTAAACAAACCAACGATATTGATATCGCTGTGGATGGAGACGCTCTGAATATAGCTGAGGAGGTGGCTAAAAGCCTTGGTGGCAAGTTTGTGTTGCTTGATGAGGTAAATAATATAGCCAGGGTAGTGGTGGTTGAAGAAGGGCAGCAATGGCACCTTGATTTTTCCTCTTTTTTGGGGAACGTTGAATCTGACCTTGCCCGCCGCGATTTCACCATAAACGCTATGGCTGTTGAGCTTGGCCAGTTAGGAGCGGATATGGAGGTCAAGCTAATCGATCCCTTTTCTGGAAAGGAAGATTTAAGCAGTAGAGCAGTGCGGGCGGTAAGCGAGCAAATATTTGAGGCTGATGCCGCCAGGCTATTAAGGGCAGTACGCCTAGCTGCTGAGCTTGGCTTTACTATAGAGATGAAGACGGAAAGCTTAATTCGTCACTATTCTCAATCCATCACCAAAGTCCCCGGCGAGAGAGTTAGGGAAGAATTGCTCCGATTGCTCAGTTTGCCTCGAGCGGCCCACTATTTGCGTTACTTAGATGATATTAGCTTGCTTCTGCCCCTAATCCCCGAACTAGCAGAGAGCAAAGGCGTGGAACAGCCAACAGTACATTTCTGGGATGTTTTTGACCATTCTCTTCAGACAGTGGCTACGGTAGAATTCTTGCTCAGGGAAGATGACTGGGAATATAGCAATGAGGATATGTTGACTACCGTCCCGTGGTCAGATGCTATAGCCCAGCACCTATCCCAAGAAGTTTCCAAGGGTAGCACTCGTAAAGCTTTACTTAAATTAAGTGGGCTATTCCATGATATCGCCAAGCCTAGGACGAAGTCCGTTAACAATGCGGGCAGAGCGCGCTTTTATGGCCATACTAGGCAGGGTGCCGATATGGCAGCAGCCATTCTGGGCAGGTTGCGATTTAGCAATAAGGAAATAAGTCTGGTAAAAAGCCTTATCTACCATCACCTCCGCCCAGTTCAAATGAGCCGTAGCAGGGAATTACCTACCCAGCGGGCAATCTATCGCTATTTCCGAGATACTGATGATGCTGGCATTGACATTCTGTTTTTAGCTTTAGCCGATTATCTAGCCAGTCGTGGACCTCTGGTGAGTATGGAGGAATGGAGAGAGCACTGTCAGTTGATGAACTATATATTGACAGAGCATGAAAAACAGCAAGCGAAGGTCTTGCCAGTTAAATTAGTCAATGGACATGACTTAATAAATATCTTAGGCTTAACTCCCGGGCCACTGATTGGCAAGCTTCTAGCCCTGGTAGCTGAAGCCCGAGCCAGTGGCGAGCTAACTACCAGGGAAGGAGCATTAGCTCTAGTACGTCGGGAATTAAATAAGCAACAAATGCGGTGTAAGGCCAGGTAATTGAAAAAGAAGAATATCTACTTGCTCATCTTTATCCTGATACTATTTGGTTTCGCCCTGTGGTCAATAGTGCCCGTAAATACAAAGTTACTTGGTTCAAATGGGCTAACGCTTGGTCTTGACCTTAAGGGTGGCAGCCAGTTGCTCTATAAGGCTGATTTATCTAAGAAAGACCCTTCCGTCACTGATGCAGAAGCTATGGCATCGGTGATAGAGAAAATCCAGCGGAGAGTTAATCTATATGGTGCCGCTGAGCCTGTAATTCAGAAGCAAGGCACTGACCGAATATTAGTTCAGCTACCAGGAGTGGAAGATATTAGTGAGGCGATTAGTCTTATTGGGAAGACGGCTTTGCTTGACTTTAGAGAGCAGAAGCTAGATGCTGACGGCAACCCGGTGCTTGATGATAAAGGGAATTGGGTGTTTCAGGAAGAACCGGCCAAAGCGGAGGGAAGGGATGGCAAAGAGAGAGAACTCACGGGTGAATATCTAAAGCTCGCCCGCCGAGATATAGACCCTTATCAAGGGCCGGTAGTCGTTATCGAATGGGATAGCGAGGGAGGATACCTCTTCGAGAAGATAACCGAGCGGAACTTGTATAAGCCATTGGCTATTTTTCTAGACAATGAGATTATCTCAGCCCCCATAGTCCAGAGCATAATCAGAGCGGGGACACCGGGGCAAATCGAAGGTAATTTCACCATAGGCGAAGCGGAAAATCTGGCGATCCAGCTTAACTCCGGTGCTCTGGATGTTCCTTTGACGATTATTGGACAGGAGAATGTAGACCCTACCCTGGGTGCTGATTCGATTCAGAAAAGCAAGCAGGCAGCGATAATCGGAATTATATTGCTTCTCCTATTTATGCTTCTTTACTATCGCTTACCCGGTTTAATAGCCTGTATCAGCCTTGGGATTTATGGCGTCTTCCTTTTAACTATCTTCAATGCCTTTCCTATAACTCTGACTTTGTCTGGCATCGCTGGCGCTATTTTATCTTTAGGTATGGCTGTGGACGCCAACATTCTTATCTTTGAGAGGATGAAGGATGAATTGAGAACTGGGCGCACTTTAGGCGCCGCGGTAGAGGCTGGATTCAATCGTGCCTGGACAGCCATCCGCGATAGCAATATCACTACCTTTATTGCTTGTGCCATCCTTATTTGGCTTGGTACCAGTGGCACATTTCACGCCTCCATGGTTAGCGGCTTTGCCATAACCCTGTTTATCGGTGTGGCTCTATCTATGTTCACCGCTATCGTTATCACTCGAACCTTCCTGCGTCTCCTTGTGGGCAGCCGGCTGGTCACCAATCTAGCAGCTTATGGAGTAATGTCATTCCGAACGGAGTGAAGAATCTAACATGATTGACTTTGTGGGCAAGAAACAATGGTTTTTCCTTATCTCAGCCATAGTGATGGGTGTAGCCATAATCTCACTGGCTGTTTTTAAATTGCAGCCTGGGATTGACTTCTCCGGTGGTACATCCATGACTATCAATTTTACTCCCAAAGTGGAGCAGAGCGAGTCACCTCAGTTTCAGAGTCAATTACGCCAGGAAGTAACAAACTTCGGACATCCTGAAGCAATCATCCAATTTCAAAGGGAGAGCCGCGATTTCCTCGTCCGCATGAAGTTTATCTCCCTAGAAGAAGTGAGTGAACTAAGGGATAGACTAGAGGCGAATTTCCAAAGGGATGTGGAAATTTCTGTTCCCCTTGAGATGTCCCCAACTGTTGCTGCTGAAACAGCTCGCAATGCTGGCAGCGCCATGATAATAGCTGCTGTGGCTATGTTGCTCTATATCGCTTGGGCCTTTCGTCGCATGCCCAAGCCATTTCGCTGGGGCACCTGCGCCATTATCGCTTTAATTTACAACGTGCTTATAGTGGTAGGTATCTTCTCTATCTTGGGTCAGGTAGCCAATGTAGAGGTTGATGCTATGTTTATCACCGGAGTGCTGGCAGTTGTAGGCTACAGCATCAATAATACCGTGGTTGTTTTTGACCGCATTCGGGAAAATATGTCCAAGGGTATTAGCCCTGATTTTGCTGTGACGGTGAACTCCAGTATCATAGAGACATTGGGGCGTTCTCTGAATACCTCCTTGACTACCCTCTGTGTTATCCTGGCCCTTTTCCTCTTTGGCGGAGCAACAATCCATCACTTCATCTTAGTATTACTTATTGGCTTACTTGCTGGCACTTATAGCTCCCTATTTATTGCTGGCCCGCTTTTGGTAGTTTGGGAGAAGGGGGAGTGGAGCAAACTTTTACCCTTTGCTAAGTAGCCAGCATAGAAAATTAAAAGGCAAAATTTATGATAAATCCTAAGCACGAAATTCGAAATACTAAACAATATCAAAGCACTAATGACAAAAATTCAAAATAAAATGGGTTTTGGTATTTGAATTTGGGATTTGTTTAGGATTTAGAGCTTAGAATTTAGAATTTCCTTTAGATAGGTGATGTATCCTTTTTATCTTCTCAATATGCTCCTCAAATCCTCCGGGTTTTCTTGCCGATGATTTCCCTAATGGGTCAATTATCTCTGGGCTATCCAGGAGCACATCGAAGGTGGCTCTTACTGCAGAGGCAGCCACCTGAGGGTTATATCCACCTTCCAGGGTAAAAACGAGGTGTCCCTGGCATAGTTCGATAGCTAATTTCTTGAGTATTGCCACCATTTGAGCAAATCCAGTAACGCTTACTTGCATCATAGCTATGCTATCAGCCCAGTGAGGATCAAAGCCAGCGGAGACGAGGATAAGCTGTGGCTGGAATCTCCGGGCTACGGGAACCAAAACCTCGTTGAAAGCTCTTAAATATTCCTCATCGCCCCAGCCAGCAGTCATGGGAAAATTAACTGTAGCTCCCTCTCCTTCTCCGATCCCGGTTTCATTGACACCTCCTGTCCCCGGGTAAAATGGGTATTCATGAGTAGAAAAGTAAAGGACTTTAGAGTCGGCATAAAAGGTATTCTGAGTCCCATTGCCATGGTGGACGTCAAAGTCAACAATAAGAACACGGCTGAGGTTGAAGTTAGCCAGGGCATACTTAGCTGCGATAGCCACATTGTTGAAAATGCAGAACCCCATCGCTCGATTGCTAAGGGCATGGTGTCCCGGGGGTCTAACTAGAGCAACCACGCTATCCACCTCCCCTTTCATCACTGCTTCTACACCAGTTAGACCCCCACCGACAGCATATAAAGCTACTTCATAGGACTTGGGACACATTACAGTATCGGCATCTAGCCAACCACCGCCATCTGCTGCCCTGCTTTTAATCTGAGAGATATATTCTGGGGCGTGTACCATTTCTAGCTCCTCTATTGATGCCGGGTGCGGAGGCAGACAGGTAAGTTTTTCTTTAGTTCCCGTCTTCTCTAAATGCGACATTATAGCTACCAGCCTCTGGGAATTCTCGGGATGACTCCCGGTATCATGTTCCAGATAGATTGGGTCATAAACTAAGCCTGCTTTCATATAAGTCACCTCTTACTCAATCATAGCAAAGCTATTCAGGCAAAACAATAGAAGGTAATTAGTGTCACCCTGAGCCGAAGCTCTGACTCTGAACAAAGTGAAGAGGAAGAGGCTAGCGAAGGGTCTCTAGACGCCGCCCTGAGCATGATGAAGGGTTCTTCGCCGGACCTGCCCTAAGCGGGATTCTTCAGTCGCGGAGTTTATACTGAGCGAAGCCGAAGTGCTTCCTCAGAATGGCAGATGAGCGATGGGATAGCCTCCGTGGCTTTTATCCCGAAATTAGACCTTACTTCTGCGTCTCCGCCTGAGCCAGAACACTAGGATGGGAATCCAGACCCAGCAGAAAACGCCAAGCCAGATGAATCCAGTAGCCAGCCCCCTTCCGAAGGTAGTCAGACCACGCACCGCCGATTTGAGGGCATCAGAGGGACTCCAGGGTTCAGCCAACCCCTTGGTCTCCTTCAGGGTTACCTCAATAAGCGCCATATCTGAGGTGCGCTCCAGGTACTTTATTCGACCTTCAATTCGTTCAATTTCCCCTCGCACATCGGAAAGCGCCTGCTGTACCTTTAGCATCTCCTCTACTGTTGTTGCCTTCTCCAGCAATGCCAAATACTGAGCCTCAGTTGCCTCAAGGTTGTGTAACCGAGCTTGCAGGTCAACATACTCTTCAGTCACGTCCCTTGCCTCTGTGCTCTCGTAGGGTACATTTATCGCCAGTTGATGGAGCCTGTCGAAGGCTTCGTCAAATCTGTCAGCAGGGACTCGGATAGTAACACTGCCTGAGATTCCCCTTTCCTCTTCATACTTATGTGAGGAAACCACATAGCCACCCAGCGCATCAGCTACTTCAGCAACCTTACCTATGGTCTCGGCTACATCCTCCACCTCCAAAGTTATATAGCCTGTTTTTATGATTTTACGCTCTACGGCTGGCTCGCCAGGCACAACCGTGCTCGGGTATTCTTTATCCTCATCACGAAATTCTTCAGGAGGTGCTGGTGCCGGCGTTGGTGCTGGTATTTCTGGTGGCATCGGCGGTGGGGCACCTGCTGGTGCGCAAGCGCTGGTTAGCATTAGCCCCAAAATTAGCAGCGGGGGCAATGAAAATTTGAGCAGCTTATTCATTTGTCCGCCTCCTTAATAGCAATCTCGGCCCTTTGCAAATTTTGAGCATCTTTCTCCATTTTAACACTATAAACGAGAAAAACCTTCAGAGGTTTAGGTTTTTGGCTGATACCCTTCCATCTTTCTAGGAAATGTAGCTCTTAGTCATTAAGTCTTCTTGGCTAACCTTGAATGTAAGCACGTAGAAAAAGCTGCTGCCATGGCTTTCTACTAATTCAAAGCCAGCGTCTCTACACCAACCAATCTCTGTTTTACGCAAACGATAGTCAGGGTCAATCAACCCCTCAGCTAGCGTTAATGACCCTTCTTTCTTCAAAACCCTGCGGATTTCGCCGAGTGCCTTTTGCTTATCAGGTATCTCTG
>PCSL01000071.1:12232-12374 GCA_002772325.1 Chloroflexi bacterium CG23_combo_of_CG06-09_8_20_14_all_45_10 | reverse complement strand
GCTCTGTGACATGGTACGCAAATTTGCAGAGAACTTGAGACTTGAGGGTCTAGCGATTGATTCCAGTCCCGGATGATACTTCAGCAGCTGGTTTTCTTAACAGCAGTGAGCCAACCAGTCCCAGCAAGGAGACTGAGGTTGC
>PCSL01000071.1:8668-12206 GCA_002772325.1 Chloroflexi bacterium CG23_combo_of_CG06-09_8_20_14_all_45_10 | reverse complement strand
CTGTAAGGTCCTTCAGGTAACCTCCGAGGGCTGGTCCCAGTGCCTGGCCGATACCGAAGAAAAGGGTGATAAAGCCAAGTCCAGCCGGAGCCAGTCGTGGCCCCACGTAGTCGCCGGCTGCCGCGGCCATAATGGTTGGGACACTCCAGGCGCTCAGGCCAAAAAGGAAAACAGAAACGTAAAAGGCTGGAAGGGTATGAAAAAGGGCGAAAATGAGATAGGATAAAGCTAGGGTAAGGTAAGCCAGGGCTGCCCCACGCTTCCTTCCCAGGCGGTCAGATATTCCACCCCAAATAACACCGCAAAAAATACTGAGACCTCCTACCAGTGCCCACAGGTGGCTCGCTAGGGCAACACTAAGACCCATTTCCTCCCAAAGAAAGGCCTTGAAAAAGGTCATGTAGATAACATAGGAAAACCCATACGTGAAATAGACCAGTCCCAAGTACCACACCCCTTTAACCCTGTAAACCAGCCCCCACTGTAAACCTGGAGGAGCTTTTTTCTCAGCGGTCCCAGAAGACTGGGGGCCGGGATTAGAAGGGGAAGGTGGGGAGGGATTTTGCTCTCCCAGGGATTTTACCGGGGTGGGAGCTCCTACCTGCTCCAGACCCAAATCCTCGGGACGGTCGCGCAGCAAAAGGTAGCAAAGAAGAGCTACGAAAAGGACTGCGCCACCTAGATAGTACCATGAATATCTCCACCCGTCAGCACCATAAGCGAGCAAAATACGGGGAACGATAAGCCCTCCCAAAAGTGTGCCGAGTCCGATTCCGCCGGAGACAATGCCCGTGGCAACACCACGCCTGCGCATGGTAAACCAGATAGACCCTAGGGCCATCGCTGGCACGTATGCTCCTCCGTTCCCTAGGCCAGTTAACAAGCGCAGGGCAAAAGCCCATTCAAATGAATTAGCAATTCCCGTCAGTAGCATAGTGATACCCATGAGCACCAGGGAAAGGGAAATAACACGGCGGGCACCGAACTTGGAGGCCAAAAAACCTCCAATCAGTGCAAAAACCAGATAACCAACAAGATTCCCTGTGGCGAGCAGACCAGCCAGAGTATCGGTAAGCCCCAGCCCTTCTTTCATTTCGGGATAGATAAGGGTATAGGACATCCGGCCAAAGCCATGGGCAGCAACAGCAGCCAACATCCCTGTGAGGACGATAATCCAACCGTAGTGAACTCGAGTACTTCGTCTCTGTTTGCTCATCAATCAAGCCCTTCCCTTAAGTGAAAAAAACTCCGTTCTTTACATTATCTAAAACTGAGGTGCCAAAATTCTAATCATGAGGTTTCCACGATTTTTTGGAAGCTGAACACTGTAAGTCGTTTTATCATTACAACCCCAAAACTACTTCCAGCCCCAATGGCCATCCAAATTCAGTGTCTACCTTCTTCACCCCGCTCTTCGCAAATAATATCGCGGCACTACTAAGTCAATTCAATTAGACTGGAAGCCCTGTACAAGAGGCACTTAGTTTATTCGCAGTTTATACTATAAGAACAAAGCTTTGTCAATACCTTTTGGGTTTCCAAAGCAAAGATTGTAAATTTTTAACCATTTTAGCAGGCGCGAGGCAGGACCAAAGACTATTTAGAGCCCGGCTACGAAGCTACATGCGGCATTCTAGTTAAAATAAGTGGATAGCGACTGCAATGCCGTATCGAATCGCTTCAGGCATTTCTCTTTTCCCAATACTGCCATGGTCTGAAACAATGGTGGTGCCGCAGTACGCCCTGTAACAGCTACCCTTAACAAACCGAAGAGTTTCCCTGTGCCTAAGTTTAGCTCTGTGGCCAGAGGGCGCAGGATACCCTCAAGCGTAGTGGCATCCCAGGTCATTACTTCTTCTAACCTTTGCGAAGCAATCGTAATAGCCTTAGCAGCCGATTTGGCATCCAGTTTCCCGCTTAAGAGCAGGCCTGTATCATATTGCAGCTCGTCGAGGAAGAAAAAGTTAGCAAGCTGAGGGACCTCAGCCAGGGTTTTGCCCCGTTCTTGAATGAGAGACAGAACCTGGCTGACATAACTGTTGTTCAATGGGCGTTCTACTGACTCTGGCAAATCTCTATCTAAAAATGGCATGGCTTGCTGGACAAATTCTCCCAGGCTTAGTTTGCGCAAATAGACACCGTTCATCCATTCTAGCTTATCTTCATTAAAGATAGCCGCTGTTTTGCCGACCCTTTCCAGAGAGAAGTGCTTTATCAATTCTTCTCGGGATAATAGCTCAGTTCGGTCATCAAGCGACCAGCCCAAAAGCGCCAAGAAATTAATCATGGCATCTGGGAGGTATCCTTGTTTTTGATATTCGGTGATAGTGGTAGCACCGTGCCTTTTGGACAATTTGGCACGGTCAGGTCCCAGAATCATGGGCAAATGAGCAAATTGCGGAGCTTGCCAGTTTAGAGCTTGGTAAAGCAAAACATGGCGGGGAGTGCTGGAGAGCCACTCTTCGGCTCTGAGGACATGTGAGATAGCCATTAAATGGTCATCTACTATATTAGCCAGGTGATATGTGGGATAACCATCGGATTTGAGCAGGACGAAGTCGTCTAAGGTATCGTGCTTAAAAGTTACCGAGCCATAAATTAAGTCGTAGAAAGTGGTTTCGCCTTCAAGAGGCGTTTTAAAGCGAATCACGGGAGTAATGCCTGTTGCCTCTAACCGAGTTCTTTCATGTTGTGTTAAATCTCGACAACGGCGATCATATTTCGGTGGCTGCTTACGTTTTGCCTGTTCTTGGCGCATCGTCTCTAATCGCTCTGGAGAGCAGTAGCATAAATATGCCCGACCCTCCTCGAGTAATTTGCGGGCAATCTCATGGTAAATGGGCAATCGTTGTGATTGGAAATAAGGCCCTTCATCCCAGTTTAATCCCAGCCACCGCAAGCTATCTAGTATTACCTCCACCGCGCCCTCCACCTTACGGGCAATGTCAGTATCTTCAATTCGTAAGATAAACTTGCCGCCGTTGTGGCGAGCAAAAAGCCAGTTGAATAGAGCAGTCCTGATGTTGCCTAAATGTGGATACCCTGTAGGACTGGGCGCAAAACGAAGTCTAACTGATGTTTCCGACTTAGACTGCATTACGCTATATTTTGCGTGACTTAACCTTACTTAGAGAGAGTTTGATGTATATTTCTTAACCGGTCCAGATATTTCCTAAGTCTCTGAGCAAGTTGCTCAACCTGATTAAGGGCATTTTTAGTATCCTCCATCTCGGTAGTTATCTTGAACAAAATTTCGTCCCGCCGCTGACCCAAATCAGTCTCAAAATCAGACAATTCCCCCACGTCGGACAAGAAACTACTTTCCCTCTTCCCCTGCTCTTTAGCGAGTTCCTCATAGGACTTCATGTCATCAGTTTCCTTTCTTTTATATCGAGATATCAAATTTTAACATGGCTTGATGTCTCAAACAAGACCTTGATTTGACACGGCACCAGTAGATGGTGCTGCTCCTTCACCTGATTATGCAAAATTTCGTTGTTTCTTATATATTAAGGTATATTAAGGGTTATTGTTTTTT